>CAYYZJ010000662.1:0-1689 GCA_964475615.1 uncultured Flavitalea sp.
ATAAGATAAAATTGTTCTTCTACAGCGAGCGTCCATGTATGATTTAAGTATGAAATTGGCGAAAAGCCTTTAAAATAAAAAAGAAAATTACTTGTATAAGTAAAATAATAGATTGAAGTTCCCTGCATCCAGAATGAGGCATGCGTAAATAAATGTAATATTAAGAGGACTAAAAGCAGAATATAATAAGGAGGAAAAATCCTTAGCAATCGATTGGTATAAAAATTTTTTAGTTTATCAATAAGTCTGATAGAATCTTGTTGTTTTGATTTAATTAAATTAAACGTTATTAAAAAACCAGAGATGCAAAAGAAAAGATCAACTCCATATTGCCCTATTTGTAATGGCTTTTGAGTGAGTCCACTATCCATTGCCCAGTGACCTATAACTGTAGATAAAATGGCAATGAACCTTAAAGCATTAATATGAGGGAAGAATTTTCTGGCGTTCATAACGATTATTACCTCTTTAGGGGAATTCCCATTGGCAATTTTAGATGAAATAATAAAATAGCTAACAGCGTTCCCAGAGATATAAATAAGCATGTGGTCAGCATTTTATTCTGGAAATAAAAACGAATGGAATTTCGGCCCGCCGACACTGGAACAGACATAAAAGAGATATACTCTTTTTTTATCTCAGCCGGTTGGTCATTAACAGTAACCTTCCATTCCGGATAATAATTCTGTAATAATACAAGCGTGTCGAAAGTGTTGGTTAAGGTTTCAATCCGGATTTCAGTGGGAGAAAATTTTTGGATGGATAAAGCCGGATGATGAGCCGTATCATTTTTTAAAAAAATAAACGCCCGCTTGTTTATCTGCCCGGGAAGACCGGAACGAAAATAATCATCAGTCTCCCAAAACAAGGTTGGATAGTCGCACTGTTCGGGTGTGCCGGGTTCCTTGCTATAGTAAGCCCAGCAGCCTATTGTTCTATTAAGATCTTTGGTTGTATCGATATTGTCTTTTAAGGGTGCTAAGCGGGGAGTGGGAATTCCCTTCCTAATCTCCGAAAAATAAGTTTCAATCGATGCAACGCTTCTTTTTTGAACACCGGTTATCGGTAAATCGAGCCAGCAAAAGATAATGAGATCGCATGTGATAATTCCAGGCAATAAAATCCGGAAGGGAAGCCTTTTTTTCAGCGCCCGGTAAAGGAGTAACAAAAAAAGCAATATAAATGCATTGATGAATAAGCGATCATTAAACTGCAAATTATCCAGCCACCATTTCATCCTATCAGATAAAGCGCCGGTTAAATCATAACTCTTTTGAAATATGCCGAGTTTGGAGATGCCTGTTGATACAATAGTTATCAAACAAATGCAGGCAAAAATCAGCAGGACTTTATTTAACAGGTTAGTGTCATTAGATTTTATCACCTGTTCAAAACTAAAAGAAAGCATTACAATAAAACAAAAAAGGGCAAATACACGGTATTCTCCATTCGTGCGGATGTATTGCAAAAGAGGCAAATGGGGGTACAGCCATAATTTAATAACTCCTCCAAAGCTTAGTGTGAGCATTATTATACCGCTCCATAAAAAAATGATTTGAAATCTATTTTTTTTCTTTAATAATGAGTATACAAACAGGGCCAATCCCATAAAGGAAAAATATCCGTTTCTCATTAGGGCGTCATTGGTAAAAAAGCGATTGGTAGCAGTTACTCCGAACGGAAAAAGAA
>CAYYZJ010000663.1:0-5053 GCA_964475615.1 uncultured Flavitalea sp.
ATACCATCCCCATACGGACAAGGCGACAAGCAGAATCAACAGCGCAAACAGAAAATAAAAGGAGCGGAATTTTTTTTCCCTGATATGGCTGATGATTCTTTTTCGGATAATCCAGTATTTTAAATATTAAAAGCTCCGGGAGCATTGAATGCCCCTCTTGCAGGAACCTCTTCCATGGAAAGCGATAAATGATAAGCAGGATATTCAGGGAAAGCCCATTTGAACAAAGACAAACGTATGTTCTTCAGTTTTTCCAAAAGAGTGCCTTTTTTCTTTACAGGAGCGGATTCAAAATAATCGGCATGAGTGATCTTCACTTTCAGCAAAGCCAGCTCATTGCTCATCGCCTTCTCTTTTATTTCCGCCGGAATGCTGAACGCACTGTTGACCTCTTCCGGATCAGTAACGATATAGGCTTTGCCCAGTATTTTAAGATAGAACTCTTTTCCCTTTTTGAAAAAATCCATTCTTGCAGGGAATTCTCTATCGAATTCGTGGATCTGCTGTGCCGGGCGCGAAACCGCAAACCAGATCTGCCCGATCTCATCAACGGTAATGACCGTGATCACGCAAACGGGCATCTTTAAAACAGAATCGCTGATGGGGAAGAACAGGGCATTTTGCAGCTCCTGTAATTTTTTTCTGATGAATGATAGGGTCAAATTAAATGTCATAATACTGAAGTTTTGCTCATATAGTTCAAAACAAATACCATTTTTCGGAGAAACTGAAAATGATGCGGTATGCGGGATGAGCGTTCGGTTTTTCGTGTATATTTTTCTACACTGCTGCACATACTGTACAATATCCGGGCAAAATTCTTGATGAGTGAGTTACGATGCCGGTAAACAGAATCAAATCTTTTTTCTCTTTGTTTAAAAAAGCCTTCCATCTTTTCATTCAATATAATGGAACGAGGCTAAGCGCATCCCTTTCCTATTACACCGTTTTCTCCATCGGGCCGCTGTTGCTGATCATTATTTCCCTGGCCGGTCTCTTTTTGGGAAAAGATGCTGTGGAGGGCAAGGTATATGGACAGATCAAGGGATTGATCGGCGGCCAAACGGCCTTGCAGGTGCAGCAGATCATTGGCAATATACAGCAGTCGCGCCATGGCGCCATCGGCGGCATCATCGGTTTTGTTATTTTGATCGTCGGCGCTTCCAGCGTGTTTTCAGAGATACAGGATTCGGTGAATTATATCTGGAATATTCAGGCCAAGCCGAAAAGAGGATGGCTTCATTTCCTCATTAAAAAGATGCTTTCCTTTTCGTTGCTGCTGGGACTGGGATTTATTTTGATGGTATCGCTGATGATCAGCGCTGTAGTAGACCTGCTGAGCGACCGGATAAAGGATTATTTTCCGGCTGCGCTGATCGATTCCATTTATATCATCAATATCGGCCTGGTGCTGATCATCATCACGGCCTTGCTTACCATGATCTTTAAAATATTGCCCAATGCCGTCATTGCCTGGAAAGACGCTGTTGCCGGCGCACTGTTCACGGCCCTGCTTTTCCTGGCCGGGAAATTCCTCATCGGGTTTTATCTGGGCAACTCGCGCATCGGCACCACTTTCGGCACAGCGGCTTCCATTGTAGTGCTCATGCTCTGGGTCTATTATTCATCCATCATATTATATTTCGGCGCCTGCTTTACCCGCGCCTATGCACAGACTTATGGAAAAGGCATCAGGGCGAAGTAGCGCCGCATCATTGTGCAATTCATTCTACAGTTGGCCGGCGCCCGGCCCGGAAATCCTGGTACCATTTTTTCACTGGCCATTGTATGTACAACCAATTCTTCATTTAAACTTACCATTATGGAAAAGCAAAAGAAAGACAGCAGCCGGAAGGGCAGCGGCAACAAGCAGCATACCGGTTCCGGCCACAAAAAGAACGAAGGGACAAACTCCCGCAACGCTTCTTCTAAGATGGGCCATAGCGGAAAGCAGCCTCAGGATGATGCGGATATGGACCTGCAGGATCCTGAAAGAAGAAAAATAGACGTGGATGATAATCCGGATGAAACAAGAAGAAAAATTCCGCGGATGGACGAATAGCAATTGCGCGAAATGGGAAAATTAAAAACGATTTTCCCATTTTTTTTAAATTATATTTAAAGTATAAATCGTTATAATGACCAACCTCAAAATCGCCACGGCCCAGTTTGAAAACAGGAGCGGGGACAAGGATTACAATCTTTCCGTCATCGACCGGCTTTCATACAAAGCAGCGGGGGAAGGCGCGCAGGCCATTGCATTCCATGAATGCTCTGTTACCGGCTATAGTTTTGCAAGAAAGCTTTCGCGCGAACAGATGCTCGGTCTGGCAGAGGAAATCCCCGGCGGGCCGAGCATCCAGAAACTTGCAACAATAGCCAGGCGGAATGATATCGCCGTGCTTGCGGGATTGTTTGAAAAAGATGAAGACAATAATCTCTTTAAAGCCTATGTTTGTGTTGACAAAAACGGGCTGCAGGCCAAATTCAGAAAGCTGCATCCTTTCATCAATCCTTACCTGAAGCCCGGCGACAGCTATTGCATTTTCGAGCTGCATGGATGGAAATGCGGAATCCTTATCTGTTACGACAATAATATCATCGAAAATGTGAGAGCCACTAAGCTGCTTGGAGCGGATATCATTTTCATGCCGCATGTAACCATGTGCACACCTTCACCAAGGCCGGGAGCAGGGTTCGTTGATCCCGAACTCTGGAAAAAAAGAGAAACCGATCCCACTTCGCTCAGGCTGGAGTTCGATGGAATGAAAGGAAGGGACTGGCTGATGAAATGGCTGCCGGCAAGGGCTTATGATAATGCCGTTTATGTTGTATTTTCCAATCCCATCGGTATGGACGACGATCAGTTGAAGAACGGCTGCTCCATGATCATAGATCCATTTGGAGATATCCTTGCCGAATGCCGCTCGTTCGACGACGGTTTTGTAACAGCCACCATCATCCCTGAAAAACTTACGCAGGCCGGAGGCTATCGATATATCAAAGCCAGGAGGCCCGAGCTGTACCGCGATATCATCGGCAGGGATCATCAGCCGGAACAGAAAGTGATCTGGCTTAATGCAGTCGAAAAGCAATGAACATCATATCATGAAAATTGCCGTAGCGCAAACAAGGTCTGTAAAAGGCAATATAGAAGCCAATATCATCAACCATAAAAAATGGATCGGCCTTGCTGTTTCCAGCGGTGCTGATCTTATTGTCTTTCCCGAGCTGTCGATAACAGGATATGAACCCACGCTGGCAAGGGCGCTCGCTACAGTTCCCGATGATAAAAGGTTTGATGCGTTCCAGGATGTCAGCGATACCGATCATATTGCCATCGGCTTTGGCTTGCCTTTGAAAAACGATGCAGGCATTACCATCAGCATGCTCATCATTCAGCCGCAGAAGCCCAGGCAGGTTTATTCCAAGCTGCATCTGCATCCGGATGAATATCCTTATTTTGTCAGCGGAAGCAATCACCCCGCGCCCATCGAAAATGCCAATATTGCCATGGCGATCTGCTATGAGTTGTCGATACCCGAACATTCGGCGAACGCGCATAAAGCAGGAGCGGAGATCTATATCGCCAGTGTGGCCAAATCGGTAGACGGCGTTGAAAAAGCGTGCAGGACATTGTCCGGCATAGCTGCCAAATATTCGATGACGGTATTGCTGTCGAATTGTGTAGGTGAATCAGATGGAATGGAATGCGGAGGCAGATCATCCGTTTGGAACAACAAAGGTTCCTTGATGGCACAGCTTGACGATTGGAATGAAGGGATACTGATCCTCGATACCAGTACACAGGAAATAACCCCAAAGACGATATAGCCATGAAAATTTCCGCCAGCATCACCAGCGGTTTCAACCAGCATCAGATCACCGTGCAGACCAATGATTCGGCAAAGCCGGTTCAGATACCTCCCAAAGCCACAGGCTTCGGATCTTCCATCAATGGCGGCGAGCTCCTGCTGCTTTCGCTGGCCACCTGCTTTTGCAACGATATCTATCGCGAAGCGGCAAAGCGGAATATAACCGTATCGGGAGTGGAAGTCATTTTTAACGGAGAGTTCGGCGCAGACGGCGAGCCCGGATCCAACTTCACCTATAAGGCCAATGTGCAGGCAGATGCCAATCCGGAAGAGATCGAAGACCTGATCGTGCACACCGACCGCATTGCAGAAGTGCACAATACACTGCGGAAAGGGCTCAGCATTACATTGACCTCCTGAAAATATTTTTTGACCTGTTCCATTCCGGCAATCTCAGGAAGCTCTTTTCTTCTTCACATTCAGGCTTGCCTTTAACTGCGACATCAGGTCTTTTGACCGGCTGTGCACCACGCGCAGGTGCGGAACGGCCACTTTCTTGCCCTTTGCTTTGGCCTCAATGATCTTTAACAGCTCGTCGCTATAGCTGTCCTTGTATTTGGAGATGTCGAATTTGGAGGTCAACTGATCGATCAGGGCCATGGCCATTTGCATTTCTGCGGGTTTGATATTTTCTTTTCCGGGGATGTTCAGCTCGTTCACATCGCGTATCTCTTCACCGAACCTGATCTTGTTCAGGATGATCACATTTTCCAGGGGCTTCAGCACGCAAAGCGCCTCCTTGCTTCTCATCACATAGGTTCCTACTCCTACTTTACCGCTTTTTCTCAGGGCCTCACGGAGCAGCACATACGCTTTTTCGCCGGCTTTCTGCGGCTCCAGGAAATAAGGCGTTTCAAAGAAAACACTGTCGATCTCTTTTTCATTCACGAATTCGTTGATCTCGATGATCTTGCTTTTTTCCGGACTGGCTTTTTCAAAATCTTCATCGGTGACCACGATGTATCTCCCGTTGTAGTCGTATCCTTTTACGATATTCTCCCAGGGAACTTCTTTCCCGGTTTCAGAATTCACGCGCTGGTATTTTATTTTCGCGTGATCTTTTTTATCAAGCATATCGAGGTCGAGCGTGCTTTCCTGGGTTGCACTGAATATCCTTACCGGAATATTGACCAGCCCGAATCCTATTGCACCTGTCCAGATGGCTCTCATAACGATCG
>CAYYZJ010000664.1:0-1718 GCA_964475615.1 uncultured Flavitalea sp.
TAAGCACCCTGTATTGGGTAGATGGCGGCGCACCCGGCGGGGTACTCCACCGGATGGGAATGTTTTGCGGGCCTACTGCAGGAATATTGTCGTCATTGGCGGGACTAAGTATCACCGGAGGCTCCAGCGTGGTAACGGTGAATATATTGCTGCAGCCGATCGGCTCCTCTTCCGAAAGCGGCTTATGCGTAGCCGCATCATAAGCCCTTACGCAAACCTGGTAAGTTCCTTCAGGCAAACCCTGTTCGCCGAAAACGGAAGGTTTGATGCTGGTGCTGCCGGAGAGATAAACAAGGCTGTTTGGATCGAACAGGCTTCCCGCTTCTACCGCATTCAGGGTTTTCGTTTCAAAAGCATTGAGGCTGATGACAGCCGGCTGGTATCCTTTTGCAGTAGTGATCTGAACGCCATTATCGCCGGTTAGCGAGCCGTTCAGATAAATCGAATAGGCATTACCGGTATGATTGGTAATGGTAACCACCACCAGTCCCGGTGTATTGCTGAATTGATATAATTTGGTTGGATAAGCTCCCTGCGGCGTTCTGTTTACGCGCACCGTTACCGATACTTCCTGCTGCGCCATAAGCCGGCAGCAGCAGATGACGAAGAGAACAAGCAGATATGATTTTATTTTCATTCGCATATCCAGTAATTCAAAATGAAAAGCCATAGCCGGCTTCCACCCTTGTTTCCGAATATTTGGGATATACGGAAGACGGATGATCAGGCGTATTACCTGTATAATAAGCCGTCAAATGCAAGGCATGTTTTTTATAGAAATTATATCGCGCCTGCAGCGATCCGGTGATGATCCTGCCCTTTTCTTCATTTCTTTTGCTGAACAGATAACCTCCGTTCGCTGAAAAATTCAGTCTTCCTCTCATCCATGATTTGGAACCGCCGATGGTTGCACCCGTATTGCCGTCCGTAAGCAGATCACTCTTCAGTTGAGTATAGTTCAGGGATAAGAAAACAGAGGCATTATGCTCAACAAAACCCAGTTGATAATTCAAAACACAATTATAGGTATTGATATCGCCGTCGAGGCTGTCTGTTCTGGCCGGGTTCAGCTCCCTGGCCTGGCTGATATTGGCCGAAAGAATGATGGAATGCGAATACGAAGCATTCGCAACAGTGTATCGCGGCGTAACCGAAAACTGCCTGCTCGATTCCACCACTTTCAATGAATCGGCAAAGCGTATGGTCTTCACCGTTTGGTTGATGGAATAATTGCTGAAGCTGAGATCAACGCCGAACCGCTGCGTGATCTCTGCCGAAAGATTGGCCGAGCCGATCCATTTCTTCGATCTCGCCCTTTTGCTGTTGGCCAGGTCGTCATGCTGCAATCCCAGGCTCCCGCTGAACCGCAGCCTGCCCCTGAATGCGGAAAAGCTCGGCGCAACAGTATAGCTTTCCAGGTCGTTGTTGAGGAAATAAGCGCCCATGGATTGGTATCCCGGGTCGATATGCCGGTACTGGAACCTCACCGAAAAATTCCTCGTTTTATACCGGATGGCCGCTTCAATGGCGCCGAACAGCTCGCTGCTGGTCTTTACGCCGGCAATATTGGTTAATTTCTTTACATCGCTGTTGTAGGAAGAATCCTGAATGCGCGGGGCATTGATATCGTTCGTATATAGGCTGAGCGCGCCATCGCTTTCAAAGCTGAGGCGCTGCTTCCAGATACTCAACCGCATGTTGTAGCCGGCCACCAGGTT
>CAYYZJ010000665.1:0-6768 GCA_964475615.1 uncultured Flavitalea sp.
GCCGTCGATGCGGCTGAGTATTACCGGTTTGCCGGGAAACATCCGGTTAAGTTTTTCATTATCCGGGAACGATTTGCCGGGGAACTTATTCTGATCCCAGCCCCGCCCCAGTATCCAATATTCATCAGGATGATTTTGGGAGAAAGTGTTCAATCTATCCAGCACTTCATCGAAGCTGCCGGAATTGGACAGATCCGCCGTGAACAGGCTCTGGCCATATTCTACAAAATGGGAGTGTGCATCGATGAAACCGGGATATACTGCTTTTCCCGCTGCATCGATCTTTTCTTTGGCTTCATAGCCGTTTAATATATCCCCGTTTGTGCCTGTGGCGATGACCTTTCCGTTTTTTACGGCAAAGGCCTGGGCCACATCGAAGGCATCGTTCAGCGTATATACAACAGCGTTATAAACAACAGCATCGGCAGGCTGCTTAGAGCCATGTATCGGTAAGCATTGAGCTATCGCGAACAGACAGCTTATCCACGGTGAGATCATAGAAAACAGTATAGTCCGGAAATTAGGACTTTATATCGATATTCCGCATTTCAAATCTCCCGGGAGGGAAAACGGCCGACAGCAGGTAAAACCCGACGTTAGTGGGAGCATCATTAAAAGGTTTTAAGATGCTCCGCACGGTCGTTCAGGTCCTGGATTTCAAGGATGCTTTCATGGATACCGGATCAGCCTCGGTTTGGGTTTTCAAGGGTTCTTTCACAGGTACTGGATCAACGGATCTTGGATTTTAAGGATTGCTTTCATGGATACCGGATCGGCTTCGGTTTGGATTTTCAAGGGTCGTTTTCAAGGTTACGGATTCGGACTTTTGGTTTTGTCAGGACATCTCTTAATTACAGTACAAAGAAACAACCGCCCGGGCCTTTAAAAAATAGAACCTTTCATGATTAGCAGGTACTATTGTCTTCCTCATCCTTGTAGTGCATATTCTATACCCTGTAAATGCCTTTTTTTGACTAAGTGGAAACACTTAGTTTTTATGGCGCGGCAACCTTTTTTTGCATGCTTGCGTACTGCTTAACTCCAGGTATCCAGGCTCTCTCAGAGCCTTTACTCTGTCAAAAATGACAATCGTCACACATAAGAACAGACCCTCTGAGAACTGTTTCATGAGAAGCCCCGCAAATTCAGTTTGCGGGCTTTTGTGCAGGAATATCCCTGGCCGCGAAAGGTGCTGTGAGCGTTGATATCAGCTCGGTGAGGCTCCGGTTTTCGAGATCGCCGATCACTTCCACGATCCGGTCCTGAAGGGAAGCGGGAATATTTTCAGCCAGCTTCCTGAATTTTTTTTCTGTATCTGCCCAGCTCAGCGGCCTTGTAAAAAATCCGTGATAATCTTCTTTCTCCAGCTTTATTTTATCGCCATTGGCAAAGCTGATCTCCACTTTGGAAGGTATTTTTTCGGGATAGGCTTCTGTATAGGGATCCAGCAATCCTGCAATGATCAGCGGTCTGTGAAGCGGAGAAGCAGTCTGCACCGTTACTTTCTGCATCAGGTTCTGAACATCAGACCTGTTGATGCGCTCGGGGAGAAACTGCTCGGGAAATACCTGTTCATCCAGCAGGGCAACGGCCAGCACATAGGGCAGGCTGTGGTCGGCTTGTTCTTTGGTATACACTTCCATGCGGTCGCCATACTCTCCATTGCCAACGATATGAAAGGCGGTGAGGAAAGTGGTCACGTCTATTGATTCGATATTCGATGTTGCAAATCCATGCTTCGTTTTCAATTCCAGTGCGGCTTCTATTGCGGACTGCGTATGTACTTCGGCGTTATAGCTTTTCAGGATGCATTTCCTGATCAGGCTGAAATCTTCTTTCTTCCAGTCATATTTCAGTTCCATGTTGAAGATACCCTTAAATCCTTTCGGGCCTTCGAAAAGGCCGAGCGGGCCTGTCATCCCTTCTCTGGCCAGCAGGGCGATATTCGTGCAACCCATATTCACGAGCGAAGATGCGAATCCTTTCCATTCAGAAGTATAGGAAGCCCGGGAGCTGACGAGCGGATTGAAGGAACATCCGGCCATGGCAATGGCATTGGCCGTCTGGTCAATGTTGAGCGATAACAATTTTGATATGGCGGCCGTTGCGGAATAAGCCAGCAGCGAAGTATGATCGAAGCCTTTTATCATTACCGGTATTTCCTGCACCAGCCTGCATTCCATTTCATATCCCAGGGCCATAGCCAGCAAAAAATCTTTTCCTGTGCTGCCGGCAAGCTGGCCTGCAGCCAGCAGGGGGCCGATATTGTCGCTGGGATGGCAGGTGGCTTCCTTTCCCAGGAAATTATCCATGAAATCGGGATAGCGGATGAGTGCAGTATATAATTGTGCAGCCCGGTCGGTGGCAATATTGCCCGTTTTCGGCGCCTTGCATTTTCCGCCTTCCGACAATTGTTTGATCTGCCTGATCAGTTTTTGCGGTGTGGGCTTGTCGGCTGCAAGCAGCAGGGAGCCTGCTGCATCGAGCAGGTGTTTTTTCAGTTGATCGATGATGGATGCATCCAGCGATTCATAAACTGCCTGCTGAACAAATGCTGCCATCCTGAAAGTCTGCTGATCCCTGGCAGAGGAAGTTTTTATTCTGTGAGTGGTAGGCTGATGCATATTCTGCCGGATGTTTTTTATCAATACCGTAATTATTATGCCAGCCGGTTCGATGCTTTTATGATTGCCGGGTGTTGTATAAATTCCACAATTGCTCCTTGTTCCCGATATTTGTTCCTATTAAAGATGTTATATGATCAAAAAGATTTTGTTTTCACTTGTTATTGCCGGTCTTTATGCGCTGAGCGGGTCTGCTCAAAAAAAGAAGAACATGAATGCAGTGCAGGCAGGGCCTGCGGGGGTGTGGCCCGCAGAAAAGGCCAATGCCTGGTATAATCAGCATCCATGGCTTTGCGGCGCGGATTATATTCCTGCCACTGCCATCAACCAGTTGGAGATGTGGCAGGCCGATACTTTTGATTCTGCCACCATCAATAAAGAACTGGGATGGGCCGAGGGCATAGGCTTCAATACGATGCGGGTATTCCTGCACAGCCTGGCCTGGAAGCAGGATCCGGAAGGATTCAAGCAGCGGATGAATATTTTTTTGACGATTGCAGACAGACATCATATCGAGCCCATGTTCGTTTTCTTTGATGATGTCTGGAATAAAACGCCTCATCCCGGAAAACAGCCTGATCCCAAGCCCGGGGTCCACAATTCAGGATGGGTGCAGGATCCGGGGCAGCCGGCTTCTTCCGATACTTCCAATTTTCCGGGCCTTGAAAAATATGTGAAGGATGTGATGGGCTATTTTGCGCATGATAAGCGGATACTGCTTTGGGATCTGTACAATGAGCCCGGCAATTCGGGAAAAAAGGATTCTTCGCTTCCATTGCTTAGCAGCATTTTCCATTGGGCGAGAACCGTCAATCCGGATCAGCCGCTCAGTGCAGGCATCTGGTCATGGGATCTTGAAAAGCTGAATGCATTTCAACTGGCCAATTCGGATGTCATCACGTATCACGATTATGAAGAAGCGCCCTGGCATGAGCGGGTGATCCAGTTGCTGAAAATATATGGCCGTCCGCTGATCTGTACGGAATATATGGCGCGAATCCGCAACAGCCGGTTTTCAACTATTCTTCCTCTGCTCAGGCGGGAGCATGTAGGCGCCATCAACTGGGGATTTGTTTCCGGGAAAACCAATACGATCTATGCCTGGGATACGCCGATACCGGATGGCAGTCAACCCATAGAATGGTTCCACGATATTTTCTTTGCCGATGGCAGGCCATACCGGCAGGATGAAGTGAACCTGATCAGGAAGATGACGGGGAAGGAATAGGTTCAGGGTTTCTCTCTTTTTTGTTCCTGTTCTGTTTTTTCTTCCTGTACGCTGTCTTCTGTGGATTCGGGAGGGAAATATTTTTTCCTGTCCTTCCAGTTTTTCCTGGTCAGAAAGACCAGCAGTGCGATGGCTGCGATCACAACGATTACGATGATAGGGATATCCTTGTCTGACATAATATTTTCCACTTCAAAAAGCCGACCATTCAGCTTTGGTATGAGATTATATTTTAATTACCGGTGAGAATATTTGATCAAACAAAAGCTTAGGTTTACTTTTGTGGCCCTTTTACGGGGCGTAGCGTAGCCCGGTTATCGCGCCAGGTTTGGGACCTGGAGGTCGCAGGTTCGAATCCTGCCGCCCCGACTATAATTCAAAACCCGCTCTGGTAGCGGGTTTTATCTTTTTAATATTGGAGCGCCAATTTTAAAGTACTCAGAATCAAAACTGATCGGTTCGAATACAGTGACCTTGTTGACGATTTTTTCATTTAGATCGAGACGAACGTTATGCGGCATTACAACCCATCAATGTACCTTTTTTCTCTGAGGAAGCCGTCAACACCAAATAAGAAAGCCGTTGGATTAATCCCCAGCCAGTGCAGCACCTCAATAATCTGATTGTGCTTTTGCTCAGCGTATTGAGTGGATATAGCGTGCGGTACAGCAAAGCAAATCGGTTCATGATGAGCTATACGATTTCTGATGCGGTTGATGCTCGTTAATTTCTTGAAAACTTTTGTATGATTTGTTCCAAATGGTCGTCCTGGCAATATATTAAGCAGACTACTGCCGGCGGCGGCAAATTCTTTTGAAGCAAACTGGTAGGTCCAGAATCCAAAAGTCAATTCCGCGACTGCTTTATCAGGGCTGTAGGCTACCCCCAGGTTGGTTATAACTTTTTCAACGCTTTCCAATGACTTCTCACAACCTACCGACTGTAAAAAGCCAGTTCCGGATTGTGTCGCATCAAAAAGCCAATTATTCCCCAATTTGGGCCTGTAATGCCTGTCAATCCTATTTCTTAGTGCCACTTCGAATAAACAGAGGATTGAAAACACTTCCGTAGAAAGACGTATGTTTGCTCTATACAGGGTCATCGCCTTACGGGTATTGTTTCCGCAGACGATTAAGTATTTGGCCATTCTTGGGCTCGATATAAGCTCCTCAAAATCAGAATATAACATAGTTCCTTTCTTTTCACAAAAAATGCCTGTAAAGGTATCTTTTAATTGCTTATCTTTACCATCGAATTCCCGGTTGCCGCTGTCCGGTTTTTCTGGTTATGCTTCCGGGTTTAAGTTTTTAAGGGTCCTTTTTAGGACCCTTTTTATTTTATATCCCTGATACTCCTGAATAAGCACTCATGAATCATACGCCTCTTACTGAAACAGACTATAAGAATATTTGGGACTGGGTATACTCGGCATTGTCATTTAAGCCAAGTATCCGATCTATAGATTGGCCGTCCATTCAAACAGAAAGACCTTTTCGAAAATTCAGTGTTGACTTCCTTTGGAAAGGTGGATATGATGAGGCACTTTATGCTAAGTTTATAAATAACGCAATCAACGCTTTTGTGGACATCACACCAAATGGAGAGGCTATATATGCTCTGGATTGGCAACACGATTGCTTCTATTATGATCCAAAAGAATTAACCGCGGATCTTATGCTAGATAATGAATCCAGCATTCCGCCGATATCGTTTATTCCAGACGGCGACTATTACATTTTTATTACGAAGGATCTCCAAAATGTGTGGTTTGGGCACCCGTGGGAAAAAAGTGTTACTCTGATCGGGGAAAGGCTGATTTTAGCAGCCACAAAGAATGGCTTGCCTATCAGCTAGTTACAATGCAAATGCTCTTATATCGGTCCAAAAATGGTTCGAAAAATGTACAGCCAGGTCGACACATAGACTGACGAAGCCTCCGCGATAGCGGAGGTTTTGCTTTTTGAGACATAAGGGAGTGAAGCGAACCTTACGAATGAGGAGGAGCGTGTCGAAGCAGCTCCGACGAAGTCCTGTCGAGCTCGCTCGAAGGCAGACAGAGGGATGTACGGCAGTGGCGATAAGATTTCTGCAATTTTACCTGTTAGAACTGCATCGACCAAAAGGTAGGTCAGGAGCACCTGGACATCTTTTACTTCACCCGGAACAACAAGGAGGCAGGGCATTAGCGTCACTTAAGTGGTGAATTCTTATCCAATTTTATGCATTATTCCTAAAAAAAGGTAACTTCGAATGATAGGTTCTCACAATGGCTCGAGAATTGGTTCAATTGGAAATATACCGGTCACTTTATGCCACCGGCACCCCTAAATCTGACTTATGAGTCCTGTATTTACAAACAGAATTCTCTGGAAGTTTGCTATTCTGCTAATCTTCATTCTTCAATTTTCATGTAAGAAAAATGGCTCTTCTTCTACAGGAACTGGATTGGGAGATTCTCATGATGTAAGGATCATATTTCCTTCTTCAACCAGTGTTGATTTGACTGGATGGATTGTCTATTCAGGTCATCAACATTCTCCGGTTAAAGACGGAAGTTGTCAGTTAAAGGATTCCAGCTTAATCAACTATTATTCGAATTTTCTTATTGATCAGGCAGGTCGAATCAGGATGATCGGCTACAATACCCCTGATAATCATGATATTTCCGTCCACACAACTGCTCTTGCTCTTGTCATGAACACGCCTTTAATGGCAAGTCTTAGTTCTTCTGGAAAGGCAAATGCAATAAGCGGCATGACCGCCAATAAAAAGTTTCAGGATTTGGAATCTAGTATAGCTGAGGCAATAACCAACGATCAGTCATTTTTTGATACTGTTGCAAGCGATGTATCGCAGAAATTCATTTCCTTTTTCCAACGAGAAAATATTATGACGCTCGGAATCGGAGATAATTCT
>CAYYZJ010000666.1:0-4098 GCA_964475615.1 uncultured Flavitalea sp.
CATCTCCCTTCGATGCATTGATCATTAATTCCTTTCTTCTTGAAAAATGAGTTATGATAGAGTTGTCTGTTGTGGTGCCCACTTACCGGAGGGCCATCCTGCTCTGGCAATGCCTGGAGGCATTGGTGGAACAGGAATTTGATAAAGATAGATATGAGATCATTGTCGTGAGCGATGGCCCGGATGTTTACCTGCGCGCCATGATCAACGATTTTGTTCGCGATTACGATGACCTTCCGCATATTATCATCCATTATCTTCCGAAAAAAAAAGGCCCTGCGGCAGCGCGTAATGCAGGATGGCGAATGGCGGGCGGCCGCCTCATTGTGTTCACCGATGATGATTGTGTGCCTCAGCCCGGATGGATCGCGCGGTATTGGAATGCTTATCTGAGGCAGCATGATCCCGTTGCTTTTACCGGAACCTGCATCGTGCCTTGTCCCTCGCGGCCTACCGATTATGAGAAGAATGTTTCCCAGCTTTGCGAAGCCGAGTTCATAACCGCCAACTGCGCCTGCAGCAAAACAGCCCTGCAAAGGGTGGATGGATTCGATGAAGCTTTTCCTTCTGCCTGGCGCGAAGACAGTGAGCTGCAGTTCAAATTGCTGGAAAGCAAAGTGCCGGTGATCCATGTTCCGGAAGCCGTGGTATACCATCCCATCCGCAAGGCAGGCTGGGGCGTCAGCCTCAAAGAGCAGGGGAAAAGCCGCTACAATGCATTGCTCTATAAAAAACATCCGCGGTTATATAAGGAAAGGATTTCCCGGCATCCGCTTTGGAATTATTATCTGATGGTCGTGCTTTTCTTTATGGGCGTAATTGCGCTTATTGCCCGGCAGCAGCCATTGGGCATGGCCGCTTTTGGGGGATGGATGCTGCTGGTGATCTCATTTACGGTCAGGCGTCTCCGTTATACCCGCCATTCCGTCGGCCATATTGCGGAAATGCTGCTGACCTCGGCATTGATCCCCTTTCTTTCGGTTTTCTGGACGCTTTACGGCGCCTGGAAATATAAGGTCGTTTTTTTCTGATGCATAAATTGTGCTTATGAAGACGAATATTCCCCGGTCAATAGAAACCATAGCAGTATTCAGGGCCCTTCAGTTGGGCGACCTGCTTTGCTGCATTCCCGCCATCAGGGCATTGCGGAACGCATTCCCCGATGCGTCCATTACTTTACTCGGTCTTCCCTGGGCCGAATCCTTCGTAAAAAGATTTTCCCATTATTTTGACCGCTTCATTCATTTTCCCGGCTATCCCGGATTGCCCGAGCAGGAATATGATGCGGGCAAAACGGCGCAGTTCATCAGGCAAATGAATGAAGAATCCTTCGACCTGCTGCTGCAGATGCAGGGCAACGGCACGATCGTGAACAAGCTGATGTTCGAGCTGGGAGCAAGACAGGTGGCCGGTTTCCATAATCGCGAAAGCCAGGTGGATTCCACCCTGTTCATCGAATATCCGGAACATATTCATGAGATCGAAAGGCATCTGGCCCTGATGGAAAACCTGGGTATTGCATCGCAGGGGAAGCAGCTTGAGTTCCCTTTTATGGAACAGGATTATACAGATTATCGTCAGTTGTTCATTCCGCGGGGATGCGAAAACTATGTCTGCATCCATCCCGGATCGAGGGGCGCCTGGCGGCAATGGCCTCCCCGTTATTTTGCCTGGATAGCCGATTATTGCGTGGAGCAGGGATTTGCCGTGATCATCACCGGCACTAAAGAAGAAAAAGATATTGCAGCAGAGCTCATCGGATACATGCATCATCCGGTCATGGATTTTACGGGGAAGACCAGTCTGGGTGCGCTGGCCCTGCTCATCAGTCATGCGCGCCTGCTGATCTGCAACTGTACGGGTGTATCGCATATCGCTGCCGCCCTCGAAACGCCCAGCGTGGTGATCAGCATGGACGGGGAGCCCGGGCGCTGGGGGCCGTTGAATAAAAATCTCCACAAAACGATCGACTGGACGAGAAAACCCTACCCCGAACTCGTCCTGTCTCAAGCCGCCGGTTTGCTGTTGGGGCCTGAAGTCGGAGGCCGGAAGTCCGAGGTCTGAAGTCTGATGAAATCCGATAGTCTGCTGTTGAGGTCTGAAGCCTGATATAATCATACCTCATACCTCAGACCTTATACCTTTGACCTCATACCTCCCACCTCATTGGTATGAATTTGGTATTATTCCAATAGATTTTTTTCCGCAAAACCCACTGAATTATGAAAAGCAATGATGCCACCTTTAACCGGCCCGGCAGCAGAAGGGTTATCGATGCTCCTTATGTTTTCGCCGATTTGTACCAGTATAAAGACCAACTGAAAGAAGAAGAAGCCTGGCATAAAAGCGACCGCAATGCCATTACGCTGTTTAAAACAGAAGGGGTCAGCATCGTACTCATTTGCATGCATGCCAATGCCAGGATCGAAGACAATACCACCGACGGCATTATGACCCTCCAGGCCGTAGAAGGAAGAATATCGGTTAGCGTCGACAAGTCCAGGATCAAACTCAAGCCCGGCCAGATGCTTTCCCTGCATCGCAATATTCCCTATAGTATTGAAGCGATGGAAGATGCTACCCTGCTGCTGACCAATAATAATAACCGGCAAGACTGATCTGATCATTCACGCAAAACAGCAAATCCTTCAAACTGCATTTCCTGCTTTTGTATGATGACAATATCATCTACCCGGGCTTTGGGCGGGCCCTCGCGGCACCAGGCTATAAAGCGCTGCAGTTCGGGTTCATTGCCGCTGGCCATGACCTCCACATTGCCTTCTGCCGTGTTCTTTATCCAGCCTTGTATGCCAAGCCGGTCGGCCATTTCCCTGGCCGATGCACGGTAAAAAACCCCCTGCACTTTCCCGCTGATGATGAGATGCACTGTCGTCATAAAGGCAATTTACAAATTAGGCGGTTTGGACTGCCATGGCATGATTTTTTTGTTTTTCTTGAGATAAATTTTTCGTTAACGCTTAAAAAGGATTTTATGCTCAGGTGGTCGGTTATTTTTTTAATCATTGCTATCATAGCCGGTATATTCGGCTTTTTTGGAATTGCTGAGAGCGCAGCCTATATCGCCAAGATACTCTTTTTCATTTTTGTTGTTTTATTCATCATTTCCCTGTTTTTCGGGAGAAGCAGAGTATGATTAAACGCTGAACGCTTAACGCCGAACGCTGAACGCAGGGGAAAGCGTTTCGCGTTAAGCGTTCGGCGTTCGGCTCAATATGGGAATTTTTATCCCGGAATTTTTCTCCCCATTAGCTCCTGATTTTTCCTCGGCTTCATTTTTATTTAAGCAGGGCCTTCCCTTATTTTCCATTGGTATAATTTTTTCAGCATTAGAACGAAGCGCTTCATGAGGAATTTCTATTACTAAAAAATCAAAAAAAATATTGTATGCCTACAAGAAACTCTGGCAGACGCGGTTTTACAGCCATGGATCCCGAAGACCGCCGCCGCATGTCGCGGCAAAACGGTTACGCGTCATCCGGCGGAAGGGGCAGGTATGAAGATGAAGACGATTATGAAGATCGCTCGTCTTCCCGCTACCGCCGCTATGGAGATGAAGACGAGGATGAATACGAGTATGATGAAGACCGCCCTTCCTCCCGTTACCGTAATTACGAGGAAGATGAAGGATATGATGAAGATTACGATGAAGACGAGGATCAATGGCGCCGGCCTTCTTCGAGATATAATGAGGATGAAGACTATGAAGTGGACGAGGATGAATATGAAGACAGCCGAAGAAGATCCATGGGCCGGCGCTCTTCCGGCGAGCGCGGACGCCGTTCTTCAGGCGATCGCAGGGGATTTGCCTCCATGGATCGCGAACAGGTAAGACGCATTGCTTCAAGAGGCGGAAGCGCCTATCACAGCAAAAGAGGAGAACACGGCCATGATGAAAGGCGCGGATCCAGGAGCAGCAGATCCGAAACCGGCCACGTGAGCCGCTCGGGAAGAAGAGGCTACGGCGGGAGAAACTCGCCGTCCCGCCCGAGAGGCCGCAGTTCAGGAAGATAAGGCAGTCTAACGAAGCCAAACAAATAGAGCCATTGGCCAATGGCTCTATTTGTTTGGCTTCGTTAG
>CAYYZJ010000667.1:0-3594 GCA_964475615.1 uncultured Flavitalea sp.
CTGGTACAGGATCGCTGTAACTCAATCTTCTCAAATCTTCTCCAGACAGATTGGCGAGGATATAAGATCAATATCATAGATACGCCGGGTTATTATGATTTTACCGGCGAAGTGATCTCCTCCCTTCGTGTGGCCGACACCGGTATCATGCTGCTCAATGCCAATTTCGGAGTGGAAGTGGGAACGGATATCATCTGGGATTATACCACTTCCTTTAAAACGCCGATGATCTTTGCCGTGAACAAGCTCGACCAGGACAAGGCCGATTTCGATAAAACAGTCAGGCAGGCCAAGGAACATTTCGGCCGCAATGTGATCGCAGTTCAGTATCCGCTGAACCAGGGACTGGAATTCAACACCATCATCGACGTATTGCGCATGACCATGTACCGCTTCCCCGAACAGGGAGGCAAACCGGAAAAATGGCCCATTCCCGATACGGAAAGGGAAAAAGCAGACCAACTGCATAAAGAGCTCATCGAGGCCATTGCTGAAAACGATGAGGGACTGATGGAAAAATATTTCGAGAAAGGAGAGCTGGATGAAGATGAGATGAAGACCGGACTGAAAAAAGCCATGATCAATCACGATCTCTTCCCGCTGTTCTGCCTTTCGGCCAAGCGGAATATGGGAAGCGGCCGCCTCATGGGGTTCATCGACAATGTATGCCCCAGCGCCAATGAAATGCCGCCGCAGCAAACAAGATCGGGAGAGCAGCTCGCCTGCGATGCCAGCGGCCCTGCCTGCATCTTTGTGTACAAGACCCTTTCCGAAGCGCATATCGGCGAT
The DNA here is from genome assembly GCA_964475615.1 of uncultured Flavitalea sp. Lineage (GTDB taxonomy): Bacteria > Bacteroidota > Bacteroidia > Chitinophagales > Chitinophagaceae > Puia. The sequence continues at coordinate 790 of CAYYZJ010000667.1, forward strand.
ATGTCTTTCTTTAAAGTATATTCCGGATCGGTAAAATCGGGCATGGAGCTCGTCAATGAATCCAATGGCGTGAATGAAAAGCTGAACCAGCTTTTTGTGGTTGACGGCCCCAGGCGCACTGCCGTAAATGAGCTGGTGGCCGGCGATATCGGCGCTACCATCAAGCTCAAGCACACTCATGTGAACAATACGCTCCACAGCCGCGGAAAGAGCTATGAGCTGCCGGCCATCGGGTTCCCTCCTCCCCTCATGAGCGTGGCCATCGAGCCCACGCAGAAAGGCGATGAAGAAAAATTATCGCTTGCCCTGCACCAGGTGCAGGAAGAAGATCCTACCGTGCAGGTAGAGGTTTCGCAGGAGCTGAAACAAACGATCATCCATTGCCAGGGCGAACTGCATCTTTCCGTGATCAAATGGAAGCTGGAGCATATCGCCAAAAACCTGAACGTAAAATTCTCCAGGCCAAGGATCCCTTACCGCGAAACGATATGCAAAGCGGTTCAGTCGAATTATCGCCATAAAAAACAATCGGGCGGCGCAGGACAGTTTGCAGAAGTATTCATGCAGGTGGAACCTTGGTATGAAGGCATGCCCGATCCGAAAAATTTTTCCGTTCGCGGGCGCGAAGAATACAATCTCGACTGGGGGGGCAAGCTCGTTTTCCTCAACTGCATAGTCGGCGGCGCCATAGACCAGCGCTTTCTTCCTTCCATATTAAAAGGGGTGATGGAGAAAATGCAGGTAGGCCCTCTAACGGGCTCGTATGTACGCGATGTGCGGGTGTCGGTATACGACGGCAAGATGCATCCGGTAGATTCCAACGATATCTCCTTCAAGATAGCGGGGCTCATGGCCTTCAAGCAGGCTTTCCAGCAGGCCGACCCGCAGATACTGGAGCCGGTGTACTCCATCACCGTCCTCTGTCCCGACGACCTCACCGGCGCTATCATCAGCGACCTGCAAACGCGCCGAGCGCTGATGGAGGGAATGGACACCGAGGGACATTTCACCAAGATCATTGCCAGGGCCCCGCTGGCCGAAATGCAGGACTATGCTTCTTCCCTCCGCTCCATTACCCAGAGCCGCGCCAAGTTCAGGATGCAGTTTGCCGAATATGTTCCGGTGCCGTTTGAAATACAGCGAAAGCTCATCGATGAGTACAACAAGACCGCCGCATTAGTTGAAAGTTGACCGTTTACAGTTTATAGTTTACAGTTCTGTTTTTCGGAATTTTATCATGAACTTTGAACAATAACTACAAACCACAAACTGTAACCTACAAACTATCTCATGGATGTAAAAATAGAACCGAGTTGGAAAGAAGTGCTGAACCAGGAATTTTCCAAACCCTATTTTTTGCACATCGTCAATTTTTTGAAAACGGAAAAAATGGCCGGCAAAACCATTTATCCTCCGGGCAGTCTTATCTTCAACGCTTTCAATACTACTCCCTTTAACAAAGTAAAAGTGGTGATACTCGGACAGGATCCTTATCACGGCGCCGGCCAGGCGCACGGGCTGAGCTTTTCCGTTCCCGACGGCATTTCGCCTCCTCCTTCGCTCATCAATATTTTCATGGAGCTGCACGCAGATACCGGAGTACCCATGCCGCGCCACGGCAATCTCACCCACTGGGCCGAACAGGGCGTGCTGCTGCTCAACGCTTCGCTTACCGTAAGGGCCAATGAGCCGATGAGCCATTCCAAGATCGGCTGGGCCGAATTCACGGATACAGTGATAACCAAAATTTCATTGCTGAAAGAAAAAGTGGTGTTTTTATTGTGGGGAAAGTTTGCACAGGAAAAACAAACGCTCATCGACGAAACAAAGCATCTGCTGCTGAAAGCCGCGCATCCCTCTCCTTTCTCGGCCGACAAAGGTTTTTTCGGATGCCGCCATTTTTCAAAAACAAATGCCTATCTCGTCGAAAATGGCATCGATCCCATCGACTGGGCGCTGTAAGCCGCTTAAACCGAGATTCATGGAAACAAAAGAACAGCTATCTACCCCGAATATAAAATCCCCTTCAGGCCTCTGGGTCGATATCTTCGGACGGGTCTGGGCATGCTGGGGCGCCATCACATTCATATCCACCATGCTCATCTTCCTCATCCCTTTTTTCCTGTTCAGCTATTTCCGGCCCGACCCGCAAAAAACAAAACGCTTCATCAGCTATTCGAGAATATGGATGGATGTGTTCCTGACCCTGATCGGCTGCCCGCTGAAAATAAAAGGAAAGGAACATTTTAAAAAAGGAGAAACCTATATCGTAGTATGCAATCACAATTCGCTGATCGATGTGCCCGTTTCTTCGCCCGGCATCCCGGGAGGCAATAAGACCATTGCGAAGATAGAAATGGCAAAGATCCCTTTGTTCGGCTACCTGTACAGAACGGGCAGCGTGCTGGTTAACCGCAAAAGCGAAGTAAGCCGGCGCGAAAGTTTTATCAAGATGAAGGAAACGCTGGATATGGGACTGCATGTATGCATCTATCCCGAAGGAACGCGCAACCTCAGCGACCAGCCCCTGAAGTCCTTTCACAGCGGAGCTTTCAGGCTGGCCATCGCCACAGGCAAATCCATCATTCCTGCAGTCATCTTCAACAGCCGCAAAGTGATCCCTTCCGGAAAAACATTTTGCCTTTTGCCGCATCCGCTGGCCATGCATTTTCTGCCGCCGGTTAACGTTGAAGCCGATGATGAGGCGGAAAGTTTAAAAGAGAAGGTGTTTGCTATTATGGAGAGTTATTATGTGAAGAATATGTGAGTGAAGAGGGAGATGGGGAACACTCAACACTCAATATT
>CAYYZJ010000668.1:0-2753 GCA_964475615.1 uncultured Flavitalea sp.
AAGCACAAAAAAGCCCAATGGCTGGCCAATGCTTCAACAAAACATTCATTCACCTATACGGTCGATGCATCAAAAGGCTTATACCTGCTGGCCAAAAATGAAAATGCCTGGAACCAGGTCTGGCACCTGCCCACGGCGCCCGATCCGCTAACCGGGGAAGAGTTCATCCGGCTTGCGGCAGCGGCCATGGGAGCAGCTCCGCGCTATTCCATACTCAGCGGATGGATGATAAAACTGGGCGGGCTCTTCAACAGAACCGTCGGCGAGCTGTATGAGATGCTTTACCAGAATAAATACGACTATATCTTCGATTCCTCCAAGTTCATAAAGGCGTTCAACTATACGCCCGTCTCCTACCGGGAAGGCATAACCGAAACGGCAAAGGCTTACAGGCAATGAATGCGCCTGCATTAGAAAATAAAAGCCCCTTATTTAAAGAGGCTTTATCGTGTTCATTTTGCCGGATCGGCGGGAGGAACATCTGTTGCTGCCGCTGATTCATCTTTTTCGTCCGAGCCCGTGAGCTTGTTCCAGAGATCTCCGGCTTTTTCCTTGAATTCATTGAATTTTTCCGTGGCTTCATCTTTGAGCTTGCCGGATTTGAGATCGTCCCAGACCTCTTCGGCCTTGTGCTTTATTTCATCGGCCACATGCCCGGCTTGTTCCTTCCATTCGCCCAATTTTTCGGCCGCCTGGTCTTTTAATTCGGCTGCTTTGTCTGATAAGGATTGATTTTCCGCCATAAATTAATATTTAGGATGAAGAATAAGGGAATTTACGGCAATTCGGCGTCCCGGAAAAAAGTTTTTTTACGCTTAACAATTCAATAATCCGGGCAATATGCCGTCTGGCCGGCATTGCCGGGCCCTGCTGGAATTTTTTTTGCATTAACTTTAAAGGCATTAATCAATTAAACTTTAACAGATGAAAAAAATGTTTTTGCTTGTTATATGCGCAAGCCTGGCCGCCTGCGGCCCCACCACACATATCGTAGAGAGCTGGAGAGATCCGCAAGTAGTTGTAAATACGGCCAAGCTCAACAAATTCATGGTAGCGGCCCTGATCAAAAATGAATCGGTGCGAAGAAGGGTTGAAGACCGCATTGCCGCTGCTTATCCCGGTAAGGCCGTACAGTCCTATACCGAGTTCGGGGTGAATGAGCTCAAAGAAAATGACGAGGTCTACAATCAGAAACTGAAATCGGAAGGATTTGACGGCGTAGTGATGATGCGCCTGGTAAAAGTGGATAAGGATACCCGTTATGTTCCCGGCACCTATCCTCCCTATTATGTTACCTGGCGCGGCTACTGGCGCTATGCCTGGCCCATGTATTATGACCCGGGATATTATACCACCGACAGAACCTATTATGTTGAAGTGAATGTCTATTCCCTGCTCAGGGATAAGCTGGTCTGGAGCGGCATAACCTCCACCATCAACCCCACCGGCGGAGACGAATTGTACGATGCCGTAGCAAAAACAGTAACGAAGCGGATGAAGCAGGAGGGGTTTTTGATGTGATGCGAGATGCGGGATACGGGATGCGAGATATGTGATACGGGATATTTGATATGGAATTTTAATCTTTTTACCCGCATCTCGTATCTCGTATCCCGCATCCCGTATCTCGCATCCCGCATCTCACATCCCCCCTCCCTTCACACAGCGGAAACCCACATGGTTAGATGAAGAACGGTATTCACCTTTTCCTCTGGCGCCGACCATATAGCGCGTGCAGTATTGATCGGTGCATAAAAAAGAGCCGCCGCGCTGCACTTTCTTTTTTGTGCCGGGCTCCTGCGGATCATAAGCATCGGCAGGGCCTTGCGGATTCCTGGCCGGCCCGCCCGCAGCCAGCGTTTCATAATAGTCGGGGCGGTACCAGTCGCTGCACCATTCCCATACATTGCCTGCCATATCATATAAGCCATAAGCATTGGGAGGGAATTGCCTTACCGGTGCAAGGCCTGCATATCCATCCGTGCCATCATCGCGCTGCGGAAATTTTCCCTGATAGATATTGGCCATCCACTTGCCTTCGGGCCTGAGCTGGTTGCCCCAGGGATAGAGCGTTCCTGCTTCGCCTCCTCTTGCTGCAAATTCCCATTCGGCTTCTGTCGGCAATCTTTTCCCGGCCCATTTGGCATAAGCTGCTGCATCTTCCCAGGCAATATGCACTACGGGATAATTTTCTTTTCCGATAAGATCAGAAGCAGGCCCGAGCGGATGCTTCCAGTTGGCGCCGCGCACATAGCTCCACCACTGATAATAATCGCTGAGATCGGAAGCAGATGCAGGAGTAAAAACCACTGAACCGGCAACGAGGTTTTCCGGAGGCGCATCGGGAAATTCTTCATGCGTGGGCTTGCGTTCGGCAACCGTTATATATCCGGTTGCTTTTACGAAAGCGGCAAATTGCTTATTGGTGACCTCGGTGGCATCCATGAAAAATCCATCCACATATACGCGATGCACGGGCCGCGCATCATTCATCGGTTCATGGCCGCCTTCATGCATGCCGACCGGGTTAATACCGCCCATGCTGAAGCTTCCTCCGGGTATCCATACCATTCCGGGCTCCGGCTGATTTGCGTTGACGGAATTAACCTGCGACGCCTTGAATTCATTGCCGCCGCCACGAGCATAGAGTATGCTGTCTTCAACAGTGAGGCCATTGACAGTGCAGGAAACCGCGCCTGCTATCTTTGTCTGGAAAAGCGCTTTACCGGAATCATTTTTATTTTGATGTTGGC
>CAYYZJ010000669.1:0-5197 GCA_964475615.1 uncultured Flavitalea sp.
GCAGCCCGGCTGCCATAGATTGCTGTTGCGTCGGCATCTTTTAAGACTTCAATGCTTTCAATATCATAAGGATTGATAAAATTTAAGGGGCTGCCTCCATGTAACTGAGAGTTAACAAGACTACCGGCCAATTGAGAATTGTAAGGCACCCCATCAATCACATAAAAAGGATCACTTTGATTGACAATACTGTTTTTGCCACGAATTTGAACAGTAAATGCACCCCCAGGAACTCCTGTAGTTTGGGTAACAAATAGACCAGGTACCCGTCCTTCTAATGCGGCCAAAGGATTAGACACTGGTTGTGCTTCAATTTCTTTTGCTGTTACAGTTGTTACATCTCCAGTATTTAATCTTCGAGTAGAACTACCATAGGCGATTACCTGAACTGCATCCAGCTTACTTGTAGCTAGGTTTAATGTTACGTATAATGTAGAATTATCTTTAATCTGGATTTCCTTCGGAATATAACCAGTATAGGAAATTTCAAGTTTCGCATCATTATCGATATTTTTTAATTGGAAATTCCCTTTTTCATCAGTAATAGCAATTACTTTCCCATCTTTTAATTTTACAGTGGCGCCTGAAAGAACTTGGCCGTTTTCATCTGAAACATTTCCAGTCACATCAATTCCAGTAGTTTTTTTTGCATTTTCAGCGATTCCTTCGATCTCTTTGGACTTAATTACCACATATTTCTCATCAATCGTATACGCTAATGGCTGATCCTTAAAACAAATATTTAATACTTCATTAATGCTTGCATTTTTTACATCCAAATTTATTTTCTGCGCCTTCTGAAGTTGATCCTTCACATACACAAACTCATATCCTGTTTGCTTCTTAATCTCTTTAAATGCTTTTTCAAGAGAAACGTCCTTTAACGAGAGGGTAATGCTTTGCCCCAATCCCCGGGCACTTACTTGAAAGCAGGCTACGAATAATAAAAATGCAGTTAGTTTCATAACCAGGACAGTTTTGGAAGGTAAATGACTTGAAAATAAAGGCCATTTACCAAAAGCATGAAATTTCATACTTTTGTATTGTTTTAGAGTTAACAAATAATAATCATCAGCCGATTATCCTCTGCATAGCAGAGGGTTGATTAACCTAAACATCTGCCGGTCTTCGTCCGCTAACGAAGTCCGGTTTTTTATTTGAGGTTAATCGTTGATAAAATAATTCCAGTAAGCAGAGGCTTTTATTACATATCAGCAAGCAGAAATACTATTGCAGTCATTGATCGTTCAACAATCATATAAGCTTAAAGACTATTATTTTTAAAAGGAGAAGTATAATAATATTATACCCTCCTTACACATGAGAAATAAACCAACTGCTTGTTTACCGTTCACTCCTAAAGCTGGGCATTCGGTGGTAAGCGCTCTTCCAAAATTTATATTCTTCCAGCTTCTGCCTTCACTGTATCTGTTTGCTTCCGTTATCGTTATTCAATTTCATATTACCGTATGGTAAAAGAGATTAGGGGTTAATTGAATGGTTAATGGTGCTTGATACTATGGTATATTTCATTGTGTCATTTTGGTTTTTCTTTTAGGGAGTTACCGTAATTTTTTTATTCTCAATTTTAAAATGAACCTGTCCTGTAAGCTGAAGCAGTTTCAACAATTTCGAAACCGGCACATCGCGTGAGATATTCGCGACAAAAGCATGTGGCGCAATGGTGCCTTCATAAGACACATCCACATCATACCAGCGTTCCACCTGCTTCATGATCGTTTCAATGCTTGCTCCGTTAAACTGGAACTCGCCATTCTTCCAGGCTATGGCTTCTTCAACATCAGCATCCTTTGCAATACTCATCTTGCCTGTTTCGGTTATACGTGCCTGTTCGCCCGGTTTAAGCGTTAAGCTTTCGTCATTTTGCGTTATGCGTACAGAACCTTCCAGCAAAGTTGTTCTTATCTCTTTTTCATTTCCATAGGCCATTACATTAAAATGTGTTCCCAACACCTGTACCTGCATGCCATTCACCTGAACAATAAAAGGCAGGCTTGGATTCTTGGCCACTTCGAAATAAGCCTCACCAGTAAGCTCGACTTTCCGGCTGTTCCTGGTAAAATAAATCGGAAAACGAAGCGATGATGCTGCATTCAACCATACTTTTGTTCCATCTGCGAGGATTACCTGATATTGGCCACCCCGGGGAGTGCTCAGCATGTTGAAAAGTTCGGGATGAGATCCCCGGTTTAGGTTGATAGCTGCATTATATGCCAACTGACTACTGTCCAGCTTGGATATTTTCGTATTCCCTTCAGTGCCGATCGTACCGGTATGAACATTGTCCAATGCTACGGTTGAGCCATTGGCAAGAGTAAGTAAGGCTTTATTGGTTCCCGGGTTAATATCTGCTTTAAACTCATTATCTGTCTTGACTATTTCAGGCTTTGAAGGTTTTGTACGCCAATGAAACCATGCAGTAGTGCCTAGTGCAATGATCACTGCAGCGGCAGCAACTGTTTTGAAAAAAGGTCGCTGATAAAAATGAAGAATAGGAGTTTCAGTTTTTTCAACAGGATATTCCTGTAATACCGCGCTGAGCTTTTTCAAAAGGGTATCTTTATTGGTAAATTGAAGAAACAGCCTGCGGTTATCCTCCGATTCCTCTATCCAGGCTTTTAATTCATCCAGTTCCTGATCATCAATTTCATCCCTCAGATATTTGAAAATAAGCCTACCTATGTATTCGGGGTTTTGCATCAGCTAAATAGTTGCTTGGTGAAATATTCTATTTAATAAAACAACAATTCTTTACAAGAGTAATCTCAAATTTGAAAATTATTTTTTTGGTAATAATAACCAAGAGAATAAGTGCCTGGTAGAAAAGGCAGGAAAAGATAAGCAGGATTTATTTATCCAGGAGGGATAATTTGAGCATTGCAAGCGCCCTTTTTTTATTATTCCGAACATTGACAGCGGGCATGCCCAGTCGTTCAGCTATTTCAATGGTATCATGCCCGTCAACATACATTTTAAATACCCTTTTGGCAATATCAGGTAATTTATCAATTTCACGACGGAATAGTTTCATTACCTCATCGGAAATGATTTTATGTACGATAGATTCCGTTTTTGTATCGGTGAGATAGTGTAATTCCTGATGGGATGTATTTATCCTTTTTACTTTGCGGATATGATTAAAGCAGGCATTCCGGGTAATAACATATAAAAAAGCCTTAATATTACGAATGCCTTTGAATAGGGAAGATCGTTCCCATAATTTTATAAATGACTCAGCTACAATATCTTTAGCCTCTTCTTCACTTATAACAATGCCTTTTGCGTAAGCAAATAGCGAACCTGCATAGAGCTCATATACCTGTTTTAAAGCAGCCTCGTCGCCACGCTGAAACTGGCTTATCCAAAGTGAATCATCGAATTGCTCCTCAGTTTTCATGCCTGGCAAAAGTTAGATTTGGTAATCATATAAAAACATAATAATATGATTGGTAGGGGTACAAATCATCTATCTGGAATTTAACCATTATAAAAGCGGCAAGCTTATTTGACTTTAAAAATAAGGGGAAACCAACGGCTTTTCATTACGAAGATATTGTATAATACTAAGAAACCACTAAGTGTTTCTACTTACTCTAAAAATAATATCTTATACGATATCTAAGTAATTTTTTTTTGAATTTTTACGCAGAAATCCTGTTAAATTTTCCCCATTGTCTAAGATTAATAATTATTTAATATATTCTATTCAAAGATCTTCATCCATTCGCTTATTCCGTATTTATTTCACTTGGAGGCAACATTGAAGCTTTTATAAAAGTGGTGAGGGTGGTCGCTGCAAATCTTCTGTAAGCAAAAAGATCAAATTCGGCAAAAAAAATCGGCGCGGCCACTTACCGTCTTGAGGCCCTCGGAGGGCCCGACTACGAATAAGTGAACTCACGCCTTAGGCATGAGCCCTTCACTTATCATCCCGTAGTCTTTAAAATTTCCGAGGTTTCAAGACGAGACTTCAAGCGAATTGCTTCAATGTATTTACAAAGAATCGCAAATTAAGGTCACTTATCTTTCCATTGTCTGATAATTGTCTAAATAAATATAAATGTAAGAATAAATTTTTGAAATTGTCAAATATGACAATTTTATTTTTATCCTTGGTTTCACCTTCATTGGGTGAAAGCCCGGAAGAAACCATACACTATTGCATTTGGCTGGAATTTAAGGGAGATTTTGAAGAGCCGGAAAATCACCCCTGAAGAGGTAGCTGCTTATGGTTATATTGAAACAAAACAGGTTTACCGGGTGATGAACGCAGAGCATAGTCCTTCTATTGAACTCGTATATTCGATTGCCAAGGGCTTGTCCATGCATCCTAAAGAACTTTTTGATTTTAAATATGAAGAAACCGTCTGGAATAATCCGCTTAAAACGCTTGCTGCAGATGAGGGGACTTCTACTTCTATCGAAAAAAAAATAAAACCAATCAAAAAAGACAGTGGAGCCAAAAATGATAAAGCGAAATAGGTCTTCCATTAATCTGAACCCGCTTTGGCAACCGTTGTTATGAACATATTCCACACGATTGTCAGTTTAACAAGCGTAAGTATAGTTCTATCGTTTCAGGATTTCACAGACTAAAAGAGGATAAACTTTTTGTAAAGACTATTACTTATAGTCTTGCACACAGAAAAGAGACTTGCGGAACTGGAAAAAATCGGCGCGGCCACTTACCGTCTTGAGGCCCTCGGAAAAGAGCCCGACTACGAATAAGTGAGCCCACGCCTTAGCATGAGCTCTTCACTTATCATCCCGTAGTCTTTAAAATTTCCGAGGTTTCAAGACGAGACTCAAAGCGAATGCTTCAATTATTTATGAAGAATCGCAAATTTATGAATACTTATTTTTTCATCGTCTAATAAAGTAAAGATAAGAATAATTTTTCTAAATTGTCAAATATGACAATTTTATTTTTCTTCTTGGCTTCACCTTCATTGGGTGAATGCCCGCAAAAAGCCATATACCATTGCTTTTGGACAGAATCTGAGGGATATCTTGAAAAAGAAAAATATGACCCCGGAAGAGGTAGCTGCTCTCGGATACATTGAAACGAAACAGGTTTATCGGATAATGAATGCGGAACACAGTCCTACTATCGAACTGGTTCATTCAATTGCGAAAGGCTTATCCATGCATCCCAAGGAACTTTTTGATTTTAAAT
>CAYYZJ010000670.1:0-6504 GCA_964475615.1 uncultured Flavitalea sp.
TATCTTTCAACAGTTCCCTGTGCTGCCAGGCTTCAGCGATCAGTTGATTCAATTCCATTTTATTTTTTTGCAAACATAAGGGAAAATGAGGGTGATGGCTTTTCTTTAGTTTTGCCGGATGGAATTCAATGACGATATCGAAGCCTGTTTGCCGGTGCTGCGGCAGGGAGGCATTATCCTGTATCCCACCGACACCATCTGGGGGATCGGATGCGATGCAACGGATGCACATGCCGTTGAAAAAATATTTGCGCTGAAAAAAAGACCGGAAAAAAAAGCCATGATCGTATTGCTGGCCGATAAGAAAGACCTGTTCCGGTACGTGAGCCAGCCCGATCCGGCCATCTTTGATTTCCTCGACCGGGTGCAGAAACCGACAACCGTTATTTATCACGGCGCTGTTGGCCTTGCAGGCAACCTGATTGCCGATGACGGATCAGTGGCCATCCGCCTGGTCAATGAACCGTTTTGCAGGCATCTGATCAAAAGGCTGCGCAAGCCGCTGGTGTCTACATCCGCCAATGTCTCCGGCATGCCGGCGCCGCGCTTTTTCGATGAGATCGATCCGGCCATCATCAACGGAGTGGATTATGTTGTTCATTACCGGCAACACGATAAGGAACCCAGGCAGCCGTCGGCCGTGGTAAAATACAATGCGGATGGAACGGTAACGGTTATACGAAATTAGTTGTAGCTTGTTCACAAACCAATCATGCAAAAATTCCTGATCATACAAACCGCGTTCATTGGAGATGTAGTGCTGGCCACCTGCCTCATTGAAAAGCTGCATGCCTTTTTCCCGGATGCACAGCTCGATTTTTTGGTTCGAAAGGGGAACGAATCCCTGCTCAGCGGCCATCCCTTCCTGCACGAAGTGCTGGTATGGGACAAGAAAAAGAACAAACAACGCAATCTCTTAAAAACATTGCTGCACATCCGGAAAGAGCGCTATGACAAGATCATCAATATACAGCGGTTTGCAGCAACCGGACTGCTGACGGCATTCTCCGGAGCCCGCGAAACGATCGGGTTTGACAAGAACCCTTTTTCATTGCTGTTTTCAAAAAGAATAAAGCATGTAGTAGGCAATAACAAACATGAGATCGAGCGCAATCTGGAATTGATCAGCGGTTTTACAGATCATTCGCTCATCAGGCCGAAGCTATATCCTGCTGCAGGCGATTATGAATCGGTTCAATCCTACAAACAGGAGCCATACATTACGATCAGTCCGGCTTCGGTCTGGTTCACCAAACAATATCCTGCAGAAAAATGGGTCAGCTTCATCAATAAGATCCCTGATCATTACAATTTGTTTTTGCTGGGCTCGCCTGCTGATCATCCGTTGTGCGAATCCATTGTCCGTTCGGCCGGCAGGCGGATCGGCAATCTGGCCGGACAGCTTTCTTTTTTGCAATCGGCCGCACTGATGAAAGACGCCGTCATGAACTATGTGAACGATTCGGCGCCCATGCATTTCGCTTCTGCTATGAACGCTCCCGTAACAGCGGTGTATTGCTCCACCATTCCTGCATTCGGGTTCGGCCCCTTGTCGGATAAAAAATGTATTGTCGAGATCAAAGGCCCCTTGTATTGCCGCCCCTGCGGATTGCATGGATACCACGCCTGTCCGGAGAAACATTTTCGCTGCGCAAGGGAAATTGAGGATGAGCAATTACTAAGCAGTTTATAGTTTAAACTGGAAACCGGAGACTGGAAACATAAACTACGAACTTGCTTTACCTTTGCAGCGTTATGGAGATCAATTGCTCGGAAAAAGAATTATTCGTATTCAAAAAGATCGCGCATGCTGCTGAAGAGCTGCAGGTACCCTGTTATGTGATCGGGGGGTTTGTGCGCGATAAGCTGCTTGGCCGCCCTACCGCCGATGCCGATATCGTTTGCGTGGGCGACGGTATTGAACTGGCCAATAAAGTGGCCGACCGTTTTTATCCCAGGCCCAATGTGTCTTTTTTCAAGAATTTCGGAACAGCCCAGATCAAGATCAATCTGTCTGCAGGCAGCAAGGAAAAAAATGAAGAAGATATTTTCGAAGTGGAATTTGTAGGCGCCCGCAGGGAAAGCTACCGCTATCATTCCCGCAATCCCGAAGTGGTGGCCGGTACGCTCGAAGACGATCAGCAGCGCCGCGATTTCACCATCAACGCACTGGCCATCAGCCTCAATACAGCCGATTTCGGCAAGCTCATCGATCCTTTTAACGGGTTGAAGGATCTCGCTAAAAAGATCATCAAAACCCCGCTCGATCCGCTGCAGACCTTCAGCGACGATCCCCTGCGCATGCTGCGGGCCATCCGCTTTGCCACCCAGCTTGGCTTTACCATCGAGCCCGGGACACTGGAAGCCATCCGGGAAGATGCCCAGCGGATCCGGATTATTTCACAGGAACGTATAACCGAAGAGCTGAACAAGATCATCCTGGCGGAAAAACCGTCTACCGGATTCGACCTGCTGTTCAAGACCGGACTGCTGCATATCATTTTCCCGAAAATGGTCGACCTGGCCGGCGCCGAATATATCGACGGCATCGGGCATAAGGACAATTTCTATCATACCCTGCAGGTGCTGGATAATATCTCCAAACATACCAACGACCTCTGGCTTCGCTGGGCCGCCATCCTGCACGATATCGGCAAGCCCGCTACCAAGAAATTCGATAAAGACCAGGGCTGGACTTTCCATGGCCATGAAGTGGTAGGCGGAAGGATGGTGCCCAAGATCTTCGACAAGTTCAAGCTGCCGCAGAATGAGAAGATGCGCTTTGTGCGCAAGATGGTGGAGCTTCACCTGCGCCCCATCAGCCTCACCAAGGAAAATATAACGGATTCGGCCATACGCCGGTTGCTCTTCGATGCCGGCGACGATATCGATTCGCTCATGCTGCTCTGCGAGGCCGATATTACCTCCAAGAACAAGCAAAAAGTAAAACGTTACCTGGAGAATTTCGAGCTGGTACGCAAAAGGCTCCAGGAAGTGGAGGAAAAAGACAAGATCCGGAACTGGCAACCCCCGATCACCGGCGAAATGATCATGGAAAAATTCGGACTGAAGCCTGGCAAAAAAGTGGGCGACCTGAAGAATATGATCCGCGAAGCCATCCTGGACGGCGAAATAGAAAATACCTACGACGCCGCCTATGCCTATATGCTGGAAAAAGCCGCCGAGCTCGACCTCAAGCCCGTGGAATAGGCCCCATGATGCCAGAAAAAATTTTATTATTTTTGAAGTTTGAATATCTGAAGTCGGAGGTCTGAAGTATGAAGTTTGAAATCGGCTTCAGACCTCAGACCTCGTAAAAAAACTTTTATGGCAATTTTGAAGTTCAGGGTGTATTTTGAGGAAGACGACAGCATTTACCGCGATGTGGCGATAAAGCATACGCAAACCTTCCTGCAATTACACCAGGCCATCCTGAGAGCCTATGAATTCGACAACAAGCACCAGGCTACTTTTTATCGCAGCAACGACAACTGGCAGCGCGGAAGGGAGATCACACTGGAAAAATACAATAAACCATATAAGGTAGAGCCCCTGCTCATGGCCAATACCGTTATCGGGTCGGAGATCAGGGATCCCAACCAGAAATTCATTTATGTGTACGATTTTGTGAAGAACTGGTCTTATCTGGTTGAGCTCATCAATGTATCCAGGGAAGAGAATGGCAAGCTGGAGTATCCTGCTGTAGTGAAATCGGAAGGAATAGCTCCGGCCCAGTACGGCACTAAAGGATTGGTAGGCGATAAGCTGGCCGAAGTGGAAGAAAAATACGATCTCGGAAAAGGCGCAGAAGGATTCGGCGAAGAGGGAGAAGAAAATTCCGACCTCGGTGAAGAAGGAGAGGAGGAAGGGGGCGAAGAAGATGCATTGTGAAATATACAGTGAGCAATAAAAAAGTCATCGCCATAGTCGGCCCCACGGCATCAGGCAAAACGGCATTATCGCTGCGGCTTGCACAGGAACTCGATACTTCCATCATCTCCGCCGATTCGCGCCAGTGTTATAAAGAGCTCAATATCGGAGTGGCAAAGCCTTCGCCGCGGGAGCTGGCCATGGTTCCACATTATTTCATCAACTCCCATTCCATACAGGAAGAAGTGAATGCAGCCGTCTTTGAGCAGCTTGCATTGCAGTGGGCGGAAGCCATCTTCAGTAAAAAAGATACCCTGGTGATGGTGGGCGGCACCGGACTTTATATCAAAGCATTTACGGAAGGATTGGATGATATCCCTTCCATTCAGCCTGAAATACGGGAATCCGTTCAATCGAAATATGAAGCAGGCGGGATCGACTGGCTCCAACAGCAGATCAAACAGGATGATCCTGCATTTTATACCGAAGGCGAGGTGCTCAATCCGCAACGGATGATGCGGGCGCTGGAAGTGAAATGGGCTACCGGCCGCTCCATTCTTTCTTTCCGTAAAAAAGAAAAAAAGCAGCGGCCCTTCGAGGTCTGCACTGTCGGATTGCAATTGTCGAAAGAAGAGCTGCACCGCAATATCAATGCGCGAACGGATCAGATGATCGATCAGGGTTTGCTGGATGAAGTGAAAGGCTTGCTTCCTTACCGCCGGCTCAATGCCTTGCAGACCGTGGGTTATACCGAGCTCTTCGATTACCTGGATGGAAAACAGACCTTCGATGAAGCCGTAGAAGCGATCAAAAAAAATACCCGCCAGTATGCCAAGCGGCAAATGACCTGGTTTAAAAAAGATGCTTCCATTCAATGGTTGGCGCCGGGTGTTTGGGGTAATCTGAAAAAGATAATCAAATCTTAATATTGCGGTAACATGCTTTCATCCAAATTTTGCGGCATAATCGCAATTGCTTGAACAAGCCTGCACATCAACTCAGGGTTGCTGATTTCGGAGATGATTTTTTATGGGGTGTTTCTATAGCGGCGGCGCAGAACGAAGGCGCCTATAACAGCTATGGCAAAGGATTGTCCATCTGGGACAGTTTTTCCAGGCGTCAGGGCAAAATAAAAGGAGGCCACAAGCCATACATAGCCTGCGATTTTTATCATCGGTATAAAAACGACCTGCTCCTGGCAAAAGCCCTTGGCTTCAGGGTTTTCCGGTTTTCCATTTCATGGCCCCGCATTTTGCCCGAAGGAACGGGAAGGGTAAACAAAGAAGGCATTGCCTTTTATCACCGTGTCATCGATGAATGCCTGAAGCTGGGACTGGTTCCTTATGTTACCTTGTATCATTGGGATCTCCCGCTGGCTTTGGAAAAAGAAGGCGGATGGACGAGCTTTTTCCTGCTCAAATGGTTCTCCCGTTTTGTAACGCTTTGTGCAGAGGAATATGGCCATAAAGTAAAGAACTGGATCGTGCTCAATGAGCCGGCGGGCTTCACTTCGCTGGGGTATATGCTGGGAAAACATGCTCCGGGAAAAGCCGGTCTCACGAATTTTCTTCCTGCCATTCACAATGCCGCGCTTGCCCAGGCCGAAGGCGGGCGCATCATCAGGCAACTGGTCAGCGGAGCGCATATCGGCACCAGCTTTTCCTGTTCTGAAGTAATCCCTTTTTCTGCTGATGAGCGCGATGTGCAGGCTGCACATCGGGTAGACATATTGCTCAATCGCCTGTTCATAGAGCCGGCTCTCGGCATGGGCTATCCGCGCGAGGATTTTAAATTCATAGAAAAGCTGGAACTGTTCAACAAAAGCTGGAAATATATCGAGCGCATGAAATTCGATTTTGATTTCATTGGGCTGCAGCATTATTTTCCGCTGGTGGTGAAATACAATGCGCTGATCCCCGTGGTGCAGGCTTCTGAAGTAAAGGCTTCTGTGCGCGGAGCGCCGCGAACAGCGATGGGGTGGGAGATCAATCCCGGGAGTTTTTACAATATCCTCAAAAAATTCTGGTCTTATGAAGGAGTGAAAAAAATTATCGTCACCGAAAACGGGGCGGCTTTCAAAGACAAGATCACGGACGGCGAAATACGCGATGACCAGCGCATCGATTATTATCGTCAATACCTGCAGGCGCTGTTAAAAGCCAAACAGGAAGGAGTGAATGTAAAAGGCTATTTCGCCTGGACGCTCATGGATAATTTTGAATGGTCCGAAGGATACCATGCCCGTTTTGGATTGATCTATGTTGATTTTGCAACGCAGCTCCGAACCATAAAAAATTCAGGGTATTGGTTTCGCGACCTGCTGAACGGGAGTTAAGGTTTTGTTGCAGATGCGGTTGATGCGTCATCTGTAATATAGATGGACCCATTCGAAAACTTGTAAAGCAAGTTCATTTTTTTATGCGAGAGAACATCCTGCAGGCTGAGTAATTCCGGGTTATCGTTATCGTTGAACCATACAACATAGCAGCGCCGCTCAATATAAAAATCATTGATCTCCTCCCGGAATACACGGTGAGGTAACATATCGCATCGCAAACCGGTAAAAAAATAAAGTGCATCATCCGAGTTGGAGTAAATGTTGTACCCGTTTTTGAACAATGCCGGATTCTTCCT
>CAYYZJ010000671.1:0-6355 GCA_964475615.1 uncultured Flavitalea sp.
TCGTCCGATGAAGTGGAAGGACTGGCCTCTAAAGTAAATGACACGAACGGGGTATATTTTGTTCCTGCTTTTGCCGGACTGGGCGCTCCTCACTGGAACCAGTATGCGCGCGGAACTATTTTCGGAATGACGCGCGGAACCAGCAATGCCCATATCGCCAGGGCCGCACTGGAAAGCATCGCCTATCAAACCTACGATGTATTGAAAGCGATGGAAGCCGATTCAGGGATCAACATCAGGGAGCTTCGTGTTGACGGCGGCGCTACCGCCAATAACCTGCTCATGCAGTTCCAGTCGGATATTCTGCAGGTGCCGGTAGTAAGGCCCAATATTTATGAAACAACAGCCCTTGGCGCTGCTTATCTTGCAGGACTGGCCGTCGGCTACTGGAATGGAATGGAGGAGTTGAAACGGCAATGGCAACTGAACAAACAATTCGATCCTAAATTGAACAGGGAAAAAGCAAAGGATCTATTGAAAGGATGGCAGCGCGCAGTCAAGGCAAGCATTGTCTGGGCAGACGACCACAAATCATAGGCTATGGTTCGCTCGCAAATGATACAGGAACTGGAATCCCGTTCAGGCGATTGGGATATTTGCATTATCGGCGGAGGAGCAACAGGGCTGGGAGCGGCTGTAGATGCCGCATCGCGCGGATTCAGCACTATTCTGCTGGAGCAGTATGATTTTGCAAAAGGCACTTCATCGCGCTCAACCAAACTCGTTCATGGAGGGGTGCGCTACCTGCAACAAGGCAATATCAAGCTGGTAATGGAAGCCCTGCATGAACGCGGCATCCTGAGAAGAAATGCGCCTCACCTCGTCAAAAATCAATCTTTCATCGTTCCCAATTATAAATGGTGGGAAGGGCCTTTTTATTGAATCGGATTGAAAGTGTACGATAGGATGGCAGGAAGCATGGGGTTAGGCTCTTCACAATTCCTATCGAAGGAAGAAACACTGCAGCGGGCGCCCACGCTGGATGCGGAAGGATTGCGCGGCAGCGTCATCTATCATGACGGCCAGTTCGATGATGCCAGGCTGGCCATCAGTCTTGCCCAGACCGCTGCCTTGCACGGAGCCGTGCTGATCAATTATTGCCGTGTGCAGGCATTGCAGAAAAAAGACGGCCGGATCAATGCCGTGCTCGCACACGATGAGCTGAATAACAAAATCTATACGATCGGCGCCAAAGCCGTCATCAATGCAACGGGCGTATTCACCGATTCCATACTGAATATGGATAAGCCGCAAACCGAAAACATCATTGCTCCAAGCCAGGGCGTTCATATCGTGCTCGACCCGGTATTCCTGCCCGGGCAGGCAGCTATTCTTGTTCCGCATACCGACGACGGGCGGGTATTGTTTGCCGTTCCCTGGCATAACAAGATCATCATCGGCACTACCGATACGCCCGTCGACCAGCCTGCTATCGAACCCAAAGCATTTTCAGCAGAAATAGACTTCATCCTGAAGCAGATCAGCCGCTACCTCACCAAGGATCCAACGCGGAAGGATATACGAAGTGTGTTTGCAGGACTGCGCCCCCTGGTAAAGGGAAGCAGCAAGAGCACCGCCGAATTGTCGAGGGATCATCTCATTATGGAATCCGATTCGGGACTGATCACCATTACCGGCGGCAAATGGACGACTTACCGGCGCATGGCCGAAGACGTTATAGACGCTGCCATTAAAAAAGCCGGACTGCACGAACGGCCATGTATAACCGCTAATCTGACCATTCATGGAGCCAGGGAAGATACGCACTTCGACGAGCCTTTGTATTATTACGGCACCGACCAGGAAGCCATCCGCTCATTGATAAAGCAGTACCCCAGCCTCGGCGAACAGATACATCCTGCGCTCCCTTATATAAAAGCAGAGATCGTATGGGCAGTGCAGGAGGAAATGTGCATGACGCTGGAAGATGCACTGGCGAGGAGAACAAGGGCTTTATTACTGGATGCGCGTGCCGCTATCGAAATGGCGCCTGTTGTTGCCGCGCTTATGGCAAAAACGATGAACAAGGATCTGCAATGGGAAAAGAGGCAGGTGGATGAGTTTGTTGCAGTAGCGGGAAACTATATCGTGAAAGAAAACAGTGAATAGAAACCAGAGAATAGAAGCTGATCAGCCTTACCTCCTATTTTCTACTCACTACTGCCTATTGACTAAAATCTCAACAATATGTCTCCTTTTTTCGGTGAATTCCTCGGAACTGCTTTCCTCATTATTTTAGGCAATGGTGTTGTTGCCAATGTGGTGCTCGATAAGACCAAGGGCCATAACAGCGGATGGATCGTGATCACCCTCGGATGGGGCATTGCCGTATTCGTAGGCGTTTATATTGCGGCTGCATCCAGCGGGGGGCATTTGAATCCTGCCGTTACGGTTGCCTTTGCCTTTCTCGGCAAGCTGCCCTGGTCGAGTGTGCCGGTTTATATTATTGCGCAACTGCTGGGCGCCATGGCCGGCGCTTTTTTGGTATGGCTTATGTACCGGCAGCATTTTACATCAGGTACGGACGGCAACGGCAAGCTGGCTGTATTTTGCACGGCGCCGGCTATACGAAGTGTGCTCAACAATCTGGTTTCGGAAATCATCGGAACGTTTGTATTGGTATTCGGTGCGCTGCATATCGTTGCTCCGGCAAACAGCCTGGGCGCCATCGATGCATTGCCGGTCGGATTGCTGGTGCTCGGAATCGGATTATCGCTCGGAGGCACTACCGGTTATGCCATCAACCCCGCAAGGGATCTGGGCCCGCGCATCATGCATTTCATCCTGCCCATCCCGCAGAAAAGAGACAGCGACTGGGGCTATGCCTGGATACCGGTTGTTGGCCCCCTGATCGGAGGATTGCTCGGCGCCTGGGTGTTCAAACTGTTTTGAGATGGAAGCCATCAGGCCGTCCACTCCCATACGGCCGAACCGATCGCTTTAATGATGATGGCACAGGCTTTTTCAATTTCAGCTTCGCTGATGCTGAGCGGCGGAGCGATACGCATGCAATGCGGGGCAAACAGGAACCAATCTACCAGCGCGCCATGCGCAATGCAATGATCGATGATCTTTTTATTGAAATCGAAACCATCGAACTCAACAGCGATCAATAATCCGCTCGATCTTACCGCTTTTATCCTGGAATGAACGAGCAGTTCCCTGAACAGCGCGGCCTTACGGTTCACGGCGTCTATCCATCCTTCTTCCAGTAAAACCTGCAGGGCTGCCATTCCTGCTGCGCAGGAAACAGGATGGCCGCCGAAAGTGGTGATATGGCCCAGCACCGGATTGGACATCAGGTTTTGCATCAACGGCCTCCCAGCAATAAAAGCCCCGAGCGGCATTCCTCCTCCCAATGCTTTTCCCAGCAGCAGGATATCCGGCACGATGCCGTATTGGGAAAAAGCCCAGAGCGTTCCCGTTCGGCCGAAGCCCGCCTGTATTTCATCGAGCACCAGCAGCGCACCCGTGGCACTGCATCTTTGCCTGAGGGCTTTCATCCATTCTACCGTTGGCGTATATACGCCGCGCTCGGCCTGCACGGTTTCGGCAATAACGCAGGCTGTTTTTTCGGTGATATATTCCAGGGATTCAAAAGCATTATACCCGGCATGCAATATACCCGGCAGCAGCGGGCGAAAAGCATTCCGCCAGTATTCATCTCCCATAATGCTCAGCGCGCCTTGCGTGGAACCATGATAAGAAAAATTAAAAGCAATCATTTCCGTTCTTCCGGTGCAGCGTTTGGCCAGTTTCATGGCGCCTTCCGTTGCTTCAGCGCCGGAATTGGTGAAGTAAATGCAATCCAGCGAAGGGGGAAGATGTTCCGTCAGCAAACGGGCATATTGCACCTGCGGCGACTGGATCAATTCTCCATAAACCAGCAGATGCAGGTATTCATCCGCCTGATCCTTGATGGCCTTAACTACTTTCGGGTGACGGTGCCCGGTATTGCAGACGCTGATGCCGCCGATAAGGTCGAGATAGGACCTGCCGGCCGAATCGTATAACATCGTGCCTTCGGCCCGGGTGATCTCCAATGCCAGCGGCGCCGCAGAGGTCTGGGCAAGATGCTTTAAAAATAATTCCCGCTGATTCATTTTCTATGAGTGAACGGTTATTCAGTAAATTTGTATGAGTACGAAGGTAGATACTCATCATTGATCACCACAAATTATTCTCCCATGTCAATCATTCTCCCTATCAAAGGCGTATACCCCGAATTAGGTGAAAATTGTTTTGTAGCCCCTAATGCATCGATCATAGGCGATGTGGTCATCGGCTCCGACTGCAGCATTTGGTTCAATACCGTTATCCGCGGCGATGTGAACAGCATCCGCATCGGTAAAAAGGTGAACATACAGGACGGCACCGTGATACATTGCACCTATCAAAAAACAAAGACCATCATCGGCAATCATGTTTCCATCGGGCATAATGCCATCATTCATGGATGCACGATACATGATAATGTGCTGGTGGGCATGGGCGCCATCATTATGGACAATGCCGAGATCGGCACCAATACCATTATTGCTGCAGGCGCAGTAGTGCTGGAAGACACCAAGGTAGAGCCCGGCACCATCTATGGCGGCGTACCGGCCAAAAAGATAAAAGACATTCCCCAAGACCTCATCAGCGGCCAAATAGACCGCATCGCCAACAACTATGCTCATTATGCGAGCTGGTATAAGGAGCTGGTTTAATGTGCGAATGGCTAATGTGCGGATATGCGAATGAAAGCGCTCTTTAAGCCCAAATGCTATAATAATTCGCACATTAGCCATTCGCACATCCGCACATTAACCTCCATTCGTCGAATTTTTCCCTGCGACCTTG
The DNA here is from genome assembly GCA_964475615.1 of uncultured Flavitalea sp. GTDB lineage: Bacteria > Bacteroidota > Bacteroidia > Chitinophagales > Chitinophagaceae > Puia. Next base: position 4,843 of record CAYYZJ010000671.1, read on the forward strand.
CAAATGCTGCAAAATATTTGTAGGTTTAAATCGTTTATTCTATATCCAATGAAGCGAAGCCAGTCCATATTAACCCTTTTATTGCTTGCAGCAATCGTCACCAGCACGAGCTCCTGTCATTTCTTCAATAATTTATTCGGGCCGAAATATGGATGTCCCAGCAACGGCAAAAACGTGGGGGCAGAAAGGATATTGAGCGGAGAAAAAGTACCGAAAGCACCTAAATTTAAAGCATAAAAACCGGTAAAGCCAAGGCCTTACCTTATTATATAACCTAAATCCGCACAACTATGAGCCTTACCTTACGCACCGATTTCGGATGTACAGAAGCCGTCATTGACGATGACTGCGGCCTCAAAAGATTCTATGAAGTAGCCAATATCCTGTCCGACGACCTGGATATCCGGTTTACACAAAAAACAGATGATTTTGATTCGCTGATGTGGGACTTTGTCTTCAAGGGGCATGTCCTCACGCTTCATTACAACATCTATACCGGCATCTCCATTTATCCGCGAAAGTTCCGTGAAGCGCCCAGGAAGGATAATGATGCTGTTGTGGAAGTGGCCAGATTCCTGGAAAGCAAATTGCTGGTCAATACGGCAAGGAAGTATATGTCCTAATAGGATTTTTCTTCTATCGAATCCAGGATATTGCAATAACTGATATATCGGTCAGCATAAACTTCGCCCTCTTCGAGGGCTTTTTTTATGGCGCAACCCGGCTCATTGATATGAAGGCAGTTGTTGAACTGGCAGTGCTGCAGGCGTTCGCGCATTTCCGGGAAATAGTGCGAAAGCTCCTGCCGCGATATATCCACCAGTCCGAATTCGCGGATGCCCGGCGTATCGATGATCCTCCCCCCGCTTTTTCCTTCGGTTAACGGAAGATCGAACATCTCCGCAAACGTGGTGGTATGCGTTCCTTTTCCGCTCCAGCCGCTCACTTCCTGCGTTTTCAAATGAAGGGAAGGAAATACGGCATTGATGAGCGATGATTTACCCACGCCCGAATGACCGCCGAGCAGGCTGATCTTATCCTCCAGCAGCGATTGTATATCGGTAAGGCCTATGCGATCTTTAACGCTGGTCAGCAATACCGGGTAACCGACCGATCCGTACATCTGCTTCCATTGCCCGTATTGTTCCATTTCCTTATTCCGGTATAGATCTGCTTTGTTCAGCACGATCACGGCAGGAACATGATAGGCTTCGCAGGCCACCAGGAAACGGTCGATGAATCCCTGCGATGTTCTGGGTTCTTTCAGTGTTGCCATAAGGATGGATTGATCCACATTGGCAGCCACGATATGATGCTGTTTTTTGTGAGCAGGCGATTGCCGGTTAATATAATTCCTTCTCGGAGCGATGGCCGTGATCAGGGCTGAGCGGTCGCCGGCATTTTCAATTTCGATCTCTACATCATCGCCTACTGCCAGCGGATTGGTGGAAGTGATCTCATCTATCTTGAAAATGCCTTTGATCCTTGCATTCCATGCTTCGCCGGAATCTGT
>CAYYZJ010000672.1:0-2645 GCA_964475615.1 uncultured Flavitalea sp.
GCCCAGCTTTACGGACGAAAAACAGATCCGCTTCAGCTATCTGCTCGAAGGAAGCGGCAATACTTCCTGGAGCGATCCTTCTTCCCAGGCCATCATCCATTTTGTAAACCTGGCTCCCGGAAAATATACGCTGCATGCAAAAGCGATATTCGCCGATGGCCGTTATCCATCTTCTGAAACCGCGTATGTGTTCCTCATACATCCTCCCTGGTGGCAGACCTGGTGGTTCAGATCGGCAATGATCATTTCTGTTATCCTGGCGCTGGGACTGATCGTACGCAGCTATTACCAACGCAAGCTGCATCAGCATTTGATCGCATTGGAAAAACAGCAGGCCATTGAAAAAGAGCGGACGAGGATAGCCAGCGATATGCATGACGACCTGGGATCCGGCTTATCGACCATCCGCTTTTTAAGTGAAAAAGTAAAGCGCAATGTGTTCAGCCAGATAACGAGAGAAGATATCGAAAAAATGCAGCTCACCTCCAATGAGCTTGTCGACAAGATGAATGAGATCATCTGGGCTATGAATGAAAAAAACGATTCGCTCGAAAACCTGCTGTTCTATACCCGTTCCTATACCATGGAATACTGTGAAGACCATAACCTGGATTGCAGTTTCCATCTTCCTGAAGATATTCCCGCTGTTTTCCTCAGCGGCGAGATCAGAAGAAATGTATTCTTAACCGTGAAGGAAACCCTGCACAATATCGTAAAGCATGCCTGTGCCCGTAATGTGACCATCACGGTAAGCGTATCCGGGAACCTGAATATAACGGTCAGGGATAATGGAAAGGGATTTACGGGAAACGGCAAAAGCCGGGAAGGCAATGGCCTGCGCAATATGCATAAAAGGATCGAATCGATCGGGGGAAACATGGATATTCAGAACGGCCAGGGCGTTACAGTGGTTTTAAACGTGCCCTTGTCCTGACGTCTACAACTTTCGTTATATTGTCTTCTGCCTGCAATATGGTTAATTTTATTGTATGATGCCCATTAAAATATCCATTGTTGAAGACCTGAAAGAAATACGGGAAGGAATGGTAAGCCTGCTTTCCCTCGATGAGCGATTCGAGATGCTGAGCGCCTTTACCGATGCGGAAACCGCCGCCAGGGAATTGCCTCAATGGCAACCCGATATCGTGATCATGGACATCAATCTCCCTGGCATGAACGGCATCGATTGCATCAGAAAAGTAAAAGCAAGATGCCTGCACACGCAGTTCATGATGTTCACCATTTATGAGAACGATGAAAAAGTGTTTGAAGCGCTGACCGCAGGGGCCAGCGGCTATATCCTCAAAAAAACGCCCTTGCTCAAGATCCTCGATTCATTGATCGAACTGCACCAGGGCGGCGCGCCCATGAGCATGCAGATCGCGCGCAAGGTGATCGACAGGATGCACAACCACGAGCCTGCCGGCACCCTGAATGCTGCACTTACTGCACGCGAGAACGAAGTGCTGGAATGCCTTTCCAAAGGATGGCTGTATAAGGAAATCGCCCTCAAGCTGGATATCACCATCGGCACCGTTCGCCAGCATATTCACAACATATACGAAAAGCTTCACGTGCAAAACCGAACCGAAGCGCTGAACAAAGCATTTAAGAAATAATTCCGTACCTCTTCCCTAACTTTCATCATATTGACGTGGACAGTTCCTGAAAGTAATTTCGGGAAAAACTTTTTTATGGGCCTGCTCCTTAACCCTAAACATTTTCTTTTCTTTTGCCTGGTCATACCCCTGATATCCGGATGTGTGAAATCAGTTTCATCTTTGAATCCAAATAATCCAGGCAATGGGGACACCGATACGGCTGCCGCAGTAACCGCGGTAGGAACGCCCATTGGCCTCCCTGCCGTAACAAAAACCATCGGCCCGGAAGGCGGCACGATTGTTTCGATCGATTCGGCTGTTCAATTGCAAATACCTGCAGGAGCGCTATCCGCAAACACAGATATTTCCATTCAAGTGATCACCAATGAATGCCCCGGCGGCATTGGGTTTGCCTACGAGTTTGGACCCAATGGAACAAAATTTGCGAAACCCGCTACTTTAACCTTTTTCAATACCGATCCGGATGTGGATGATACCAGTTTGATGTTTCACTATATCGCCTGGCAGGATAGCTCCAATCGCTGGAGAGTGGATGTGGCAAACTGGGATTTTGATACATCAAAAAAGACAACCAGCCTGGATATTGCTCATTTCACGTCTTATGCTTACCTGAACGCATTGTCACTGAGATGTGATGATTGTTCAGGAGATAATTTTCTGGTTGCCGGTGAAAGCAGGTCTATTTCCGTGATTGGTTTTCACACTAAGTTTCCTTTTGGTTTTAGACCTGAGGCCGAACTTGCGGAATTGCCGCCACTAAAGAGCGTGCCAATTCCGGATAATAATAAAATTCTCGGATGGAGTGTTAATGGAAAGGGGCAAAATACCGATGATGGCATTATAACCATAGGTGAGCCCCGCAGCCATGTAACATACACCGCGCCTTCAAAAGTCACTGCTTTTAAAGATGTCACGGTATCAGTTTTACTAGGCGATCTTGAGACTCATGGAGGATGGTACACCAAAAGAGGGCGTCAAATTAACATAGGCAGCCAGCTCACAAAAAAAATAAAGTTTCATTTA
>CAYYZJ010000673.1:0-2918 GCA_964475615.1 uncultured Flavitalea sp.
ATGAAACCTATGCTGCAGCAGCAAACAAACATTTCAACGGATCGCTGAAAGGCACGCTGAATGTAACTGCAGGACTGGGCGGCATGGGCGGAGCACAGCCTCTGGCCATTACCATGAATGAAGGCGTGGCCCTGATCGCAGAGGTGGAACCCTGGCGGATCGACAAACGGCTGGAGACAAAATACCTCGATCTGAAGATCACTGATATCGACGAAGCGATCGATCGTGCGTTGGATGCAAAGAAAAGGGGAGAAGCGCTGTCCATCGCCGTTTGCTGCAATGCCGTTCACCTGCTGGAACGTCTGGTTGAGCGCAACATCATTCCCGATACATTAACCGATCAGACTTCTGCACACGACCCCCTGATCGGCTACTGGCCTCATGAAATTTCCTATGAGCAGGCAAGAGTATTGCGCGAACAGAATCCTTCGCAATACATCGATTTTGCTTATCGTTCCATGTACCGCCATGTAGAGCTTATGCTCGAGTTGCAGAAAAAAGGAGCAGTTGTCTTCGATTATGGAAATAATATCCGAGCAAGGGCGCAGGAAAGAGGATTGAAAAATGCCTTTGATTTTCCGGGATTTGTTCCCGCATATATAAGACCGTTATTCTGCGAAGGCAAAGGCCCTTTCCGCTGGGCTGCGCTGAGTGGTGATCCTGCTGATATTGCAGTAACTGATGAGCTGATCGGCAGCCTGTTCCCTGAAAATGAATCCCTCCAGCGCTGGCTGAGGCTGGCAAAACAAAAAATTGCCTTTCAGGGATTGCCTGCACGCATCTGCTGGCTGGGTCAGGGCGAGCGCGAAAAAGCAGGACTGGCCTTTAATGAACTGGTGAAAACGGGAAAGCTGAAAGCCCCCATCGTTATCGGCCGCGACCATCTGGACACCGGTTCAGTAGCAAGCCCCAACCGCGAAACCGAATCCATGCTCGACGGAAGCGATGCCGTAGCCGACTGGCCATTGTTGAACGCATTAGTGAACACAGCAGGCGGCGCAAGCTGGGTAAGCCTGCATCATGGCGGAGGAGTAGGCATGGGATACAGCATCCATGCCGGCATGGTGATCGTAGCCGACGGCACAGACGAAGCGGCAGCCAGGCTAAGCCGCGTGCTACGCAATGATCCAGGCATTGGCGTAATCAGGCATGCGGATGCAGGGTATGATATTGCAAAGGATACCGCCCGGAAATATGGACTGGATATTCATGACCGACTAAAATAATTATACGGTCGCCATATGCCATCCCTGCTCATCTCCAACATAAAATCCCTCGTCAACACCCGCGAAGACAGCCGGCTGCTCCATGGCAATGAGCTGACCCATCTGCCCGTTATCGAAAATGCTTACCTGATCGTTGAAGACGACGAAATCGCGGCCTATGGCCGGATGGAAGAACTGCATACCGTCAATCCAAGAACTACAAATGCCATTGATGCTGAAGGTCAATTCATCCTGCCCTGCTGGTGCGACAGCCACACTCACCTGGTCTTTGCCGGAAGCAGGGAAGCGGAATTCACAGACAAGATAAAAGGACTAAGCTATGCCGAAATCAATGCCAGAGGCGGAGGCATCCTGAACTCAGCAAAAAAACTGAACGAAGCTACAGAAGACGAACTCTTCATCCAGGCCTGGAAAAGGCTGGATGAGATCAGCAGGCTGGGAACAGGCGCCGTTGAAATAAAAAGCGGTTATGGATTAACGGTAGATGGCGAACTCAAAATGCTGCGGGTCATTAAAAGGCTGAAAGAAAAATCATCTCTCTCCATCAAATCCACTTTTCTGGGAGCCCATACCTATCCGTCGGAATATAAAGACGACCACCAGGCTTATATCAACCTCATCATCGATAAAATGCTTCCCGCCATCGTCCGCGAAAAGCTGGCCGACTATATCGATGTATTTTGCGAAAAGGGATTCTTCAGTCCACAGGAAACCGAGGTCATCTGCAAGGCCGGCATGCAATATGGCCTCAGGCCGAGACTGCATGTGAACCAGCTCAATTCCATCGGCGGCATTGAACTGGGCATCGGATTGAATGCCGTTTCACTCGATCACCTGGAAACCATGACGGAGCACGACGTGAAGCTGATCGCCTCTTCCGGTAAGACCGGCCCTGTTTGCACCCTTCTGCCCGGCGCCGCCTTTTTTCTCCGCATGCCATTGCAGCCTGCGAGGCAGTTGATCGATGCCGGTGCAGCCATAGCCCTCGCTTCCGACTATAATCCCGGCTCATCGCCCAGCGGCAACATGAATTTTGTGGTGTCGCTCAGTTGCATCCAGATGAAAATGCTTCCCGAAGAGGCCATCAATGCAGCCACCCTCAACGGCGCTTATGCCATGGATCTCGGAGACCAACTGGGAAGCATAACCGCAGGTAAAAAAGCCAACCTGATATTTACCAGGCCCATTCCTTCGCTGGCCTATCTTCCCTATGCTTTCGGAACCAATCTTATTGATAAGGTAATGATCCGCGGCAGCTTTGTTCATGATTCGGAGCAATCCTTGAACAATAATGCCCAACCATGATCCTTAGTTACGCCGGGAAAAAGAATGCAATGCAAATATGCAATCGACCCTGCGCGAACTGCATGAACATCGGTACTGCTTACCAACCTGCAACACGCCATACTTTCTCTCGCCTGCGCGTGCCGAAACAATTGTCCCGGTCAGAATGAATTCTTTTCTACATTTGCGTGCTATCAAACTAACAATTAACGTCATTGATCCATTATGCAACAAATCATCGAATGCGTTCCTAATTTCAGTGAAGGGAACGATATGAATCTTATCGGACAAATCACCCGGCAAATCGAAAGTGTTGAGGGAGTTCGTTTATTGAATGTCGATCCCGGAAAAGCAACCAACCGGACGGTCGTTACCTTCGTAGGCAGTCCGGAAGCCGTTGTGGAAGCC
>CAYYZJ010000674.1:0-5618 GCA_964475615.1 uncultured Flavitalea sp.
ATTTAATATTTTCATTCGCACATTAGCCATTCGCACATCCGCACATTTGCATCACTCCGTTCTCAGCGACTTTACCGGATTGGCCATCGCCGCCCTGATGGTCTGGAAGCTTATTGTAATCAATGCGATCAGCACGGCCAGTAAGGCAGCCAGTGCAAATACCCACCAGCCTATGCTGATGCGGTAGGCAAAATCGGCCAGCCAGCGGTTCATCATCCACCAGGCAACAGGAGAGGCGATGAGTATGGAAACAGCCACCAGCTTTAAAAAATCCTTCGACAGTAAAGTAGTGATGCCGGCAACGGAAGCGCCCAGCACTTTCCGTATCCCGATCTCTTTGGTGCGCTGGCCGATAGCCACCATCACCAGTCCGAAAAGGCCAAGGCAGGAAATGAAAACGGTAAGCATGGAAAAGGTCATCGAAAGATTGCTCAGCCGCTGCTCGCCCTGGTATTGCTTGTTATAACTTTCATCCGCAAAAAAATACTGGAAGGGATGTCCGGGCAGGATGGCATCCCAGCTATCCTGCAGCGAGCGGATATTCGCTTTCATATTTCCCGGGCGCATTCTTACTGACATATAACCATACCATCCGCTGGCAACGGGCATGATGTGCATGACGACCGCCGTGATCTTCGACTGCAGCGAGTTGAAATGGAAATCTTTTACCACGCCGATCACCTTGCCTTTTTTCCCAAGTCCCCAATCAAAGTTTTTGCCGATGGCATTCTCCGGCGTCCAACCCAGATCCTTAACCGCGGTTTCATTGAGTATATAAGCGGAAGAATCTCCGCCGAAATCTTTGGAAAACGCGCGGCCGCTGCGCATGCCCAGCTTGTAGGTGCGGATAAAATCATAATCCACCACAAGCGTGCTCATGGACTGGGTTTTATTGGACGGAACGCCTTCCGGAAGCACAACGATATTATTCAGCGTTTGTCCGGGTATCGTGGACGAACTGGTAACCGATTCAATGCTGCCTTTTCTTTCAAACTCCTGCTTTAGCACCGGCACTTTCAGGCTTTCGCCATAATCCTGGAACGGGATGGTCAGTATCTGCTCCTGGTTCATGCCAAGGTCAATCGACTGCATATAGTGTAATTGCTGAAGAGCTACGATGGTGGCCACAATAAGAATGATGGACAAAGAAAATTGAAACACCACCAGCACTTTTCGCAGCGAAAGCATGCCCCGGTTGCTTTCTCCACGGCTCTTGAATGCCTTTACGGGTTGAATCTGCGAAAGGTAAAGTGCAGGATAAAGTCCGGAGATAACGCCCAGCACAACAGCAAATCCGACCAACAGTAAAGATAAGGTCAATGAAAGATGAGAAGCAATCGAAATGCCGGTATTGGCCATCCGGTTAAAGAAAGGCAGGCAGACTGCTGCCAGCCCGATGGCCAGCAATAAGCCGATGATGGCGATCAGCACCGATTCGGTAAGGAACTGCGTTATTAATTGCACGAAATCGGCGCCGGCCACTTTGCGCATGCCGATCTCCTTTGCCCTTTTAAAAGAAGTGGCGGTAGTGAGATTGATGTAATTGATGCAGGCCACAACCAGCAGGAAAACCGCTATGCCGATGAATATCCGCAATGAGCTGATGCTGCCATTGGCATTGATCTCGTTGCGGAGATTGGAATAGAGATGAATGCTTTTGAGCGGCTGTAAAAAATGGATCCCTTCAAAACCCAGCTCTGCATTCTGTTTTGCGTTGTATTTATGCATGATATTGGCGATCCTGTTTTGCAGAGAGCCTGCAACGGCAGGATTTTTCAGCAATACGTAAGTATAATAGTTATCGTTCCACCAGTTGTTGAGGCCATTGTTATCGGAACTGAGCTCGAGGTATTTGAACGAGCAGATGATATCGGCGGTAAAATGACTGGTTGCCGGAAGATCGCGCATTATCCCGGTTATTTTGATGAGGACTGTATCGTTATATACCAGCGTTTTGCCGATGGCATCCGTTGTTCCGAAACATTTCCTGGCCATGCTTTCGGACAGTACGGCTGAATTGGTTTCATTGAGGGCGGTATGCGGATTGCCTCTCAGCAGGGAAAACCCGAATACATCGAAAAAATCCGGATCGGTATAGATGAATTTGTTGGTATAAAAATGATCGTTTTTATTCCGGATCAATACGCCGTTGAATGAGATGCGGATGGCTTTTTCAATTTCAGGGAAATCCTTGACCAGCACGGGCGCCAGCGGAGCAGCGGTCAGGGCGAACTGTTTATCGGGCTGGTCTTTTGCCTGCAGGGTGAGCGCTACCCGGAAAACACGGTCGGCATTGGAGCCGGCCGTGTCGTAGTTCAGCTCGTCGCTGGCCCAGAAAAAAATGATCAGGCAGGCAGCAAGGCTGATGGTCAGCCCGCCAAGATTGAGCACCGTGAAAGTCCTGTTCTTCCACAGATTGCGCCAGGCGATCTTGAAATAGTTTTTAAGCATGAGATCTGATTTATGAGATAATTCCTGAGCATGGAAGATTTAATATTTAATATTTAAGATTTAATATTTTCATTCGCACATTAGCCATTCGCACATCCGCACATTTGCATCACTCCGTTCTCAGCGACTTCACCGGATTGGCCATCGCCGCCCTGATGGCCTGCACGCTGATGGTGATCAAAGCGATCAAAGCCGCTACAATGCCCGCCAGCAGCAATACCCACCATTGAATGCTGATGCGGTAAGCAAAATCCTGCAGCCACTGGTGCATCGAGAACCAGGCTATGGGCAGGGAAATGACCGCTGCCAGCAGCACGAGCTTGAGAAAATCGACCGACAATACTCTTACAATTTCCGCAACGCTGGCGCCCAGCACTTTCCTGATGCCGATCTCTTTGATGCGCTGGCTGATGGTGAATGCGGAAAGCCCCAGCAGTCCCAGGCAGGCAATGAAAATGGCTATGCCGGAAAATATGCTGAAGATGCTTCCCTGCTGTTGCTCGCTCCGGTAAAGCTGGTTGAACCGTTCATCGAGGAAGGTGGACTGAAAAGGTATTTCCGGTGAAAATTTTCTCCAGGTCTTTTCAATATAATTCAATGACGACTGAACGGCATGGCCCGATAATTTTATGGACAGCGTTCCATAACCGCCTGCATGCGCGCCAGGCATATTGAAGATCAGCGGAATGATCTTCTGATGCATGGATTCAAAATGAAAATTCTTCACCACGCCAATGATCCTGCCGGCAGCGCCTCCGTATTGAATATCTTTTCCGATGGCCTGCTGCGGGTCTTTCCAGCCAAGCGTACCGGCTGCTGTTTCGTTGATGATAAAGTTCGTGGAATCGGAAGTAAAATCGCGGGAGAAATTCCTGCCTGCCGCCATCTGAATGCCGTAAGTGGGAATGAAATCATAGTCTACCGTTACAAATTTCAGATCTACATTTTTCAGCTCGGGCCTTGCCGAATCGGACGACATCATCTTAAAGCCAAGATCATCCAGCAATCTTCCGGTAGGAATGCGCGAGGAGCGGCATGCATTTTTGATATTGGGATTTTGCAGAAGCTCATTGCGGAACGCAGGGTACTTGTCGCCGAAAGCCAGTCCCATGGTAACGATATGTTCCTTATCATAGCCCAGCGAAGCATGCTGTATATAACGCAGTTGCTGGAATACCACCGTGGTGGCAATGATGAGGATGATGGAGATGGCGAACTGCATTACCACCAATACCTGCCGGAAGGAGATGCTGCTTTTTCCTGCCTTGAACATTCCTTTCAACGCCATCACCGGGTTGAATGCCGACATGAAGAGAGCAGGGTAGATGCCGCTGAGCAATCCTACCAGCAACGAAAGCAGCAGCATGGGCAGCAGTATGCGGAAGTTCAGCAAACTGTTTATCGAAAGCTGCTGTTCCGAAAGCGAGTTGATGGCAGGCAGCAGCAGCCGGGTCAGCACCAATGCAAGGGCCAGGGCCATTATGGTGATCAGCGCCGATTCGCTGAGGAATTGCGCGATGATGGTCTTTCTTTGCGCGCCAACCACTTTTCTTATTCCGATCTCCCTTGCCCTCAGCGCCGAGCGGGCAGTGGAGAGGTTCATATAATTGATGCAGGCGATGAGCAGGATGAATAGTGCGATTGCCGAAAAGATATATACCCGTTTGATATCGCCATTCGGTTCGGCCTCATCGTCGAGATGCGAACGCAGGTGAATATCGGTGAGCTTCTGCAGGTAAAGCCTGGTATATTTCGATGCTTTCGTGCCCGGAGGATCGTCGGGAAAATGAACATGCTTATCCAGGAATGAAGGGAACTGCGCGGCTATTTTTTCAACAGGATAATTCTTCGGGAAAAGCAGGTAAGTATAAAAAGCATTATTGCCCCAGTTGGTTTCCAGCTCTCTTTTTCCATACACCGTTGAATCGTTGAGGGTATTGAAGGAAAGCAGTATCTCGGGATGTATATGCGAATTGGCGGGGAGGGACTGAAATATCCCGGTCACCTTGCACCAGGCCCGGTTATCGACCCGGATCATTTTATTGATCGGGTCTTCATTGCCGAAACATTTTTTGGCAACGCTTTCTGAAAGCATCACGCAGTAAGGATCGGTAAGCGCATGCTGCGGATTGCCCTTGATGAGGGGAACCGGGAAAAAGCTGAAGAAGTTTTCATCCGCAAAATAGGCGTTCCGTTCATTAAAAAGGTTCTCCTTATAGCGTAAGGTGATCGTGCCATTGTTTAGCAGCCGGGTCATTTTCTGAATATCGGGAAAATCATTTTGCAGCAGCGGCCCGAAAGGCGGGGCCACTTCGCTCAGATGCAGGTTCTCCACGCCGTCGGCGGTATTGAAGCTTCGCGTTACACGATAGATCTGCGAAGCCCGGGGATTGAACCTGTCATAGCTCAATTCGTTGATGATATAGGCCAGGATGAGCAAACAGCAGGTGAGCCCCACCGTTAGTCCGAACAGGTTGATGAAGGAAATGAGCTTATACTTCATCAGGTTGCGGAAAGCGATCTTGAGATAATTTTTAAACATGAGTGTCAGTTTGAGATTTTTTTCAATTCCATTCCAAATAAGTAAGGGGGCAATAGAAATTGCCCCCGCGTCATCCTACAGATGACCATTCAAAACGAAAAAATGTAAAAGAGCTTATTCTGTTCTCAATGATTTCACGGGATTGGCGTTTGCAGCCCGCAGGCAATGCCGAGCGAAAGCCCGAACAGGTTAAACAGGCTGTAAGCCCTTTGCCTGAACAGATTCCGGAAAGCCGTCTTGAAAAAGTTTTTAAGCACGGTGTTGCTGATTTATGATTTACGATCTTCCTCATCCGCACATTAGCCATTCGCATATCCGCACATTTGCATCATTCCGTCCGGAGCGAATTCACCGGATTGGCCACTGCAGCCTTAATAGCCTGGAAGCTGATCGTGAGCAGCGCAATAAGCATGGCCGTAACTCCCGCCAGCACAAATACCCACCAGCCGATGTTGATGCGGTAAGCAAAATCCTGCAGCCACTGATGCATGAAATACCAGGCCAGCGGGGCCGCAATGAAAAAGGATATGAGCACCAGCATCATGAAATCCTTCGACAATAACCTCACGATGCCCGATACCGAAGCGCCCATCACCTTGCGAATGCCGATCTCTTTGGTGCGCTG
>CAYYZJ010000675.1:0-1667 GCA_964475615.1 uncultured Flavitalea sp.
TCATCTCGATCCAATGCCCTAAAAGCATAATTAAAATAAGGGTTGACAATTCCCAGAAGAAGTCCATCCCTTTCAGCCCGAAAACAGTGGCCACGCTATAGATATAAGCTACGGTAATGGCAAAGCCGATCAACGTCATCATGCCGGGATTCCGGCTTTTCATTTCGGCCATGCAGCCTTTCAAAAAAGGCCACCCGCCATAAAAGAAGATAACAGAAGATAATATCAGCAGCACATATTTTGAGCCGGTAAAGCTGATATGCATGTTCAGCCAATGCTGTATCATCTCCGATAAAAGCATAACGGGGATGGTTAACAGCAGTACGGCATAAAAGCGTTTCCTGAAATCATCGATCATCCCGCCATGATTGGCATGATCATGCCCATGCCCTTCTTCGGCCTTCTTCATGGGCACCAGCTTCATACCGCAGATAGGACAATTGCCCGGATTATCCTGAATGATCTGCGGATGCATGGGGCAAGTGTATTTTACTGGCATACCTCTAGATCTCCTTGTTCAAATTTATAACAATTCATGCAGCAATAATCACGATTGATCTCCATGGCAGATATTAAACCTCCATCCCAAAGCATCTGTTACGCTTTACGATCATGTTGAGCTGGACTGGAATCCTAACGGTCATGAACCTCCGCAGATCTACGGGAAGCCGCATTTCGATTTTCATTTTTATATGGTCAGCGAGGAAGCTGTGGAAGCCATCCCGCCCTATGAGGCCGACAGCTCTAAATTCAACAACTGGCCTGCTCCTGATTATCTTCCAGAACACTATTTCAATCCGGGAGGCGGAGTTCCGCAGATGGGCACGCATTGGGTTGACCTGACCTCGCCCGAATTCAACGGCCAGCCTTTTACCCAGACCTTCATTTATGGCAGCTATGACGGCAAAATAACTTTCCATGAACCGATGATCACGCTGGAATTCCTGAAGAACAGCAGCGATTTTGAAAGGGATATTCCCCAACCGGTGAAAGTGCAGAAAAGCGGCTATTATCCCACCAAGGAAAGAGTGGTCAAGCATGATGGTGTTACTGAGATTGTGCTGGAAGGATTTGTGTACAGAACACAATCATAAAACCGGATCTGCAAACCCCGTAAGGTTTGCAGATTATCTTATATTGCAGGGATTCCCTTCCACGCAGATGGCAAAAAAACTTCAGATAAAAAACAAGATCGAGACTGAAAAGACCATTAAGGCAGCCAGGTTCAGGAAAGAGATCCGTACCACCACTCCGCATATCCATTCCAATTATTTCGAGATCATTTACCTCTCGCAGGGAAGCGGCTACCATTATATCGATTCGCGACAGTATGAGGTTAACCCGCCGGTAATGTTTTTTATCCGCAAGGAACAGGTCCATTACTGGGAGCTGCAGGAAGAACCTGACGGCTATGTGGTGCTCATCAAAAGGGCGTTCATCGATAAAAGCCTCGATAATGAACTGAAATCACTGTTGACGAAAGTCAGCCGGCAAACCAGCTTGCATGTGCACGACCATGCGGTCATCGACAAGTTATTCGACCTGCTGACGGAAGAAAACAATACCGCCAGCGAAAACGGCTTCCATATCACCGAAGGTTTGCTGAAAGCGTTGCTGGCCAAGATCCTGGAGATAGCCCAGCCGGCGATCAATAAAACAGCAGTCAA
>CAYYZJ010000676.1:0-9139 GCA_964475615.1 uncultured Flavitalea sp.
TATCAGGAACGCCTGCACTGCCGATAAGTGACTGTGCTTCCAGTACGGATTCCGAACTGTTCTTTCCTGCTCCGTTCACACCATCCTGCCATACGGTAACAAAATCGGGAAGCAATGAGTATTGACCCGAATTGATCACCAGGTCGGTCTTTTCAATAACCTTTGCCCAGTTGCCGCGGAATAAATAAGTTTGAGCCCATAACGCGTTGGCTGCTCCGGAGGTCAGTCTACCGGGATAATTATTGGTTCCGCCAACTTCCCAGCTAGGCGGCAAAAGCTGTGATGCCGAATCCAGATCGTTGTCGATTTGTGCATAAATGCTGTCGATTGGGGATTTGGCCCTGATCCCATCCTTTGCATTTTCATAATAATAATTGATCAGCGGCACTTCCCCATAAGCTTTTACCAGTTCAAAGAAAGAGTAGGCCCTGAAGAAATAGGCTTCACCCAGGTTTTTTAATGACAGTTCATCCGATAGCTTTTGTACTGTAAAGTTGTAGATCAGATCATTGCACTTGTTAATCATATAATAATGATCGTTCCAGTAAGTATCGGTTGCCCAGTCGTCTTTGGTATATTGATAAGTCTGAAATTCAGTAACGATCTCGGCACCATCGGTGGTGCTGCTGCCTTTGAGGTCATCTCCGCCACGTATGCAATTAAAATCGAGCCATGGCAGCGAACTAAATCCGGAATAGGTGTCGAAAATATTGTAAAGGCCCAATGCCTTTCCATCAACCCCTCCAAAATCCGAAATAGTAGCTTGAAGAGGTTCTCTGTCCAGATATTTTTTACAACCTACCGTTAAAAAACATACTAAAATTGCCAAATAAACAAACCATAGAGGCTTATTTTTAAATATCACTTTCATATAACAAGTTTTTTTATTGTCAAAACTGATTCTATTAAAAGGTTACATTCAGCCCGGCTGTAATAATCCTTGGAATAGCTCCACCGGCATTATCAATACCAAATGCTGTTGCATTACCGCCAAATTCAGGAGTATACCCCTGGTTATGCTTCCATGTTTTTAAATTCTGACCATTTACATAAATGCGTAATGCCTTAATCTTGGCTTTCATGATCAGAGCAGTAGGAAAGTTATAGGCAATTTGCACATTTCTCAACCGGATATAGCTGCCATCTTCAATATTGTAGGTAGAGCCATTATAATTAAACCGGTCGCCTTGGCTTATGATGGGCTCCCAGTTGGAAGTGCCTTCACCATGCCAGCGATTGGCTTTGAATGCCGGATAATTAACCCGCTGAAACGGAGATTCGAGCGATCCCCAGGTGCGGAAAATATCATTTCCATAAACGCCGCCTACATCAATGCCTAAGCTGAAGTTTTTAAAATTCACTCCAACCG
The DNA here is from genome assembly GCA_964475615.1 of uncultured Flavitalea sp. GTDB lineage: Bacteria > Bacteroidota > Bacteroidia > Chitinophagales > Chitinophagaceae > Puia. The sequence continues at coordinate 1,370 of CAYYZJ010000676.1, forward strand.
AACCGCCGTAAATGAATTTGGGTGAAGGATTGCCGATAATGGCCCTGTCGTTGGCATCTATCACTCCATCCCCATTCACATCTTTAAATTTAAAATCGCCGGGACGGTATGAACCAAGTGAAGATGCAGGAGGAGATTTCAAAATGTCCAGATTGCTTTGATACAGGCCTTCTACAACAAATCCCTGAAATGAACCGATAGGATAGCCAGGGATGCTGATAGATCTTTGAGCCCCATTATTGGTAGATACTTCAAGGATATAGCCATTGGGCAAATCCTTCGCTACACTTACCACTTTGTTTTGCAGGAATGTAATATTTCCTCCAATGGTAATGTTTAAATCTTTCTGAATATTTTGATTCCAGGTTGCAGAAACTTCTTCTCCCCAATTTCTTATTTGACCGCCATTTTCAATCTTATTATCCAATCCTAAAGAACTCCGGTTTATAACAGTCATCATGCCTTTGGTCGTCTTATTAAAATAATTAAATTCAAAATGCAGGCGGTTATTAAAGCCGCTCATTTCAAGACCGGTTTCAAAGGCATCTACGGTCTCCCATTTTAAATCAGGGTTGTACTGATAATCAGGCAAAATGGCATTGTAATAAAGGTTTCCGAAATTTACTGAGGTACCGGCTCTTATTCCAGGATAAAAAGGATAATAAGTGATTAGGCCTGTTTCGTTGCCACTCAAATTAGTGAGGTAATCAATAGCCGAAAAGCCTTGATTATATACTGTTTGATTCCCCAAAACACCTATGGATCCTTTCAATTTTAGGAAATTTAGCCAGGACAGGTTTTTCATAAAATCTTCTTTTGTTATTTCCCAAGCTGCCCCCACTGCCCAAAATCGCTGATGGCGGTTTTTACCGGGTATCCTTGAAGATGCATCATCTCTGAAAGAACCATTGAGGTAATATTTGCCCTGATAATTATACAATGCTCTTGCCAGCCAGGATACAGTCGTATATTCACCCTGGAATGAACTGGTTGTATTATAGGCGTCATCGGTAAAACGATTAGAAACGTACCAAAACCTCGGGTCATCTAATATGGGTTGGGCATCAGCCGTTGCCTGTTTTGCAGTGGCGTCGCGTTTGAAAATGCCGTAATAATAGGTGGTGAAACCTCCGGTAAGCGTCAGATTGTGATCCTTGAACGAATTTTTATAGTTAAGGATATAATCCTGCTGGTATTTTTTGATATCGTAATTGCTTTGTGTGACAGATGTAATAGTATTGTATAAAACAGGGGTATTGTCTATTGGGTTATAAGCATAATAAAGCGGACTGAACTTCCTTGCATCGAAATTTAAAATGTCCGCATACCAAACCGGCCGGAATGTAAAATGCTTCAAAAAACTGATCTCGGTATAAAAATTTCCAACGTAGCGATTCTCATAGCTGATGGTTTTATTCCAGGTGTTTTCAATTTCCAGTAAAGGATTAATTACACCGGAATTCTGCAGCGCACGGTCTACATCGGAATAAGCAACTACATCAATGGTATCGGGTGTAGTAGGTTTGTATGGATTTTGTACCCTAAAGCTCTTAGTGGCGGTGGAAATCTGCGGCATTGTTTTGCGGGCATCGTCAAGCTTTGAAGTAGCATCATAGGGGTTATGCTGTCTTACAAAATTTACTGTTGCGCCTACTTTGATATTCTTGGTGATCTTGACTTCATCGCTCACATTGCCCATGATCTTGCTCAGTTGTTCATGCTTGATGAGCCCCTGATCATAAACGTAGCCTATGCCCATATTAAAGCGGTTGATATCGCTGCTTTTTGAAACCGAAAGATTGCCATTATAAAAAGTGGCGGTCCGGGTAACCGCATCGATCCAGTCGGTATTGCCGGTTAAAAAGGAATAATCAGGAGTGGCTACGTTATTGTTTGCATTTTCCTCCGCAAACAAAGTATTGAACAGGTTCGCATCCGCCATTTTTATCTTATCGACCAATTGCTTAAATCCAACATTTTGATTAAGCGTGATGGCCAATTGTCCGGCTTTAGCTCTCTTGGTGGTAATGGCAATGGCTCCTGTAGCGCCTCTTACTCCGAATATGGCAAGGGAAGATGGGTCTTTTAAAATTTCAATGGATTCGATATCGTTGGGATTGAGGTAATCGATATTGTCCTGGAGTATTCCGTCAACAACGTACAATGGATGCACCTGGCCTATGCTTACTGTTCCCCTGATGCGGATATCGGGTTGCTGGCCGGGTGTTCCATTGTTAACAATGTATAATCCCGCCACTTTGCTTTGCAAGGAAGCAACTGGGTTGGTATTTGGCTTATCTGCTACTTCCTTGCCTTCAACTTTTATAATAGATCCGGTCAAATCTCTTTTGCTGGCGGTACCATAGCCTATTACCACCACCTGATCCATTACCTTGTTGGCAGGAGTTAATCTTACATTAATTACAGATTGGCTTCTGATAGCAACTTCTTTGCTCTCGAATCCAATGGAAGAAATGACCAAAGTGCCATCTTCAGGAACGGTCAGTGTAAAGCTTCCTGTATTGTCAGTAGTGGTTCCCCGGGAAGTGCCTTTTACGGTTATTGATACACCTGAGAGCGGTTCGCCGTTGTCGCCGGTTATCTTCCCCGTAATCTTTATATCCTGAACTGCCAGCCTGTTCGACACAACTACGATCAGGTTATTGTCAAGCATTTTGTATGCGAGGTCTGTTCCCTTGAACATCTGGTTCAGCACATCCCTGATCTCCACTTCGCTGACGTCGATATTGATCTTCTGCCTGATGCTTTCCAGCCTGCTGTTGTACAGGAAACGGTAAGTGCCTTGCTTTTCTATCGTGTTCAGGGCCTTTGAAATTTCCACCCTGTCCAGTTTAAGAGAGATCTTAACTTGCCCATTGACCTTAGCTGAAACCTGCAGCACCCCTGCCAGTACCAACAAAAAAGTGAGTTTCATAATCAAAAGAGCTTTTTTTACGGCATGGAGACCTCGGTCCCCAATCGTTAGACTTTTTTTCATACTTTTAATCTTAGTGGGTTATAAAAAGCGAAACTTGACTGTTTATCATTTACGCCAGGTTTTAATTTGTAGCCTCGCGGGAAATGTTCGCGCATTTCCCGTTTTATTTTGGCTAGGAGCTGTTATACATTTTGGGTTTGGTTAGTTTTGGTCATTTTGAAATAATGATCTGATTATCCTCCGAAACATATTTGAAATGCGCCGACACCTGCAGTGCATTCAGCGCCTGCTGGATGGTTTCGCTTTCAAAACTTCCGGTAAAATGCAGGGTGTCCAGATCGGGATCGGTAAATGTGATGCTTACTCCATACCAGTGCTCCATCTTTCTGGCCAGGTCATAAAAGGATTCGTCCTGGAAAGCCAGCTTATTGTGGATCCAGGCTGTTTCGATAACGGTGCTGTCTATCCTGGCATAACTGATATGGCTGATGGATACGATGGGTTCGTTTTCTTTTTTCAGCTCTTTTCTCTTTGCCCCGATCACGGAAAACTCTTCATTGGCCACCACCAGCTTTTCATTGGGCTTTAGGATTACTTTTTCAGACGGACGGTCTTTGAAAGTCACTTCAATGCTTCCCCGGATCAGGCTGGTTTCGATGGTCTTTTCTCCCGGGTAGGATTTTACATTGAAAGCAGTGCCCAATACCCGGATATTGATCTTGCCGGTATGGATCACAAAAGGCTTTTCCTTGTTCTTGACCACGTCAAAAAAAGCTTCTCCCTTTAAATTCACTTCACGTAAAGCATTACCATATTGCTTATCGTAAGTAAGCTCGCTGCCTGCATTGAGCCATACCTGGGTGCCGTCCGGCAGTACTACATTGGTTTTGGAGCCATTGCGGGTATAGATGATGCTGTTTTTGGGAGATGGATCCGTGGAGGCAACAACCGCTGCAGCGGATTTATGGAAGAATCCGCCATACCAGATCAACCCGGTCAGCAATATGATGATGCCGGCCGATGCGAGCCATATTTTCTTCCCTTTGGACTTGGAGTTGTTATTATCAAAGGCGGGTGTTTCGGAAGAATATAATCCGTGAACATCAAAGCTGCTGTCCACTTCCTGCAGCCGGCTGAGATGCCTGTTGAATGCCTGTTCTGCCTGGGACCTGTGATCGGGGAGAGCGGGTTTCCAGAGATCGATAAGGGTTTGCATGGAATAATGCAGGTCGGGGTTCTGGCGCAGCGCTTTTTCCAGTTCCTGCAGCTCCTCTTTGGAAGCTTCTCCGGATAGCTTTTTGGCAATTAAATTCCAGAAATATTCCTGTTGCATGATAGTCTTGGCTGTACTATAGACAGGCAAAACAGGCAAAACCCCCAAAAAGAATTCAAATAAAAGCAACTACCGTGAGCCCAGGGATGCAGAAACCGTCTTTTTGATATCGAAGCTGACCGCTGTGCCTATTTTATGGAGGGCAATAGCAAGCTGGTTTTCGACGGTCTTTGCGGAGATATGCATGATTTCGGCCACTTCCTTGTACTGGAGGCGGTCTTCCTTCACCAGCCTGAATATCATCCTGCATTTGGGAGGCAAGCCCTCGATGGCTTTTTGAATGCGGTTCATCATCTCTGCCGTGATCAGCAGTTGTTCGGGATTGAAGTAAATGCTTTTGATACCTGCGGCCGATTCTTCGTCTATGCTGTAGGTGGCCGTCCGTTTTTGTTTTTCGAGATAATTGAGGGCGATATTGCGGGTGGCTGTATACAGGTATACTTTCAGGTTACCGATCCGTTCCAGCTCTTTCCGCTTTTTCCAGATCCTGATGAATACGTCCGATACGATCTCTTCCGCCGATTGTTTTGATTTGATAAAGCCTGTGGCAAAATGATGGAGGTAGAAGTAGAATTCGGTGAATAGTTCCTTGTAAGCCTGCTGGTCCTCATACCGGGCGATCCGGTTTTGCAAGTATTGTATACGGTCGGCAGCAATCATGGTTTGAAAGAGGTTCAAACAGAATTTCCAAGCAAGATAAGAAGAAATTCCATCCCCACACATTTTGACAAAAATCTGTTGCCATTTGCTGCTTTACTGCACCCGGTTTGATGCCCCGGGCATTATATTTCTTCGCTTAATCTGAATTTTCTATTTTTGCAGCGCCCAAAAAGGCAGGACCCTTAGCTCAGCAGGTTAGAGCATCTGACTCATAATCAGAGGGTCGCTGGTTCGAGCCCAGCAGGGTCCACATGACGTATTCGCGATAATGGTAGCCCATGGTAAATTGTTGTACTATGGGCTTTTTTGTCAGTGTCTTTAACCTTTTATTAACCCTAAGCAAAATACATTTGTCAATCAATTGAAATTATGAAGCATTTCCTCGCTATCGCATTGATCTTTTTTACCGCTACTGCTGCTTTTGCACAAACTGATTCCACTGCCATCAAATCCAAATTAATAGCTGCCGAACCCAAACCGAAAAAACAGAAAAAAGACTGGAGCAAGATATTACTGGGCAATCGTCCGAACGATCATCTGATGGTTCAATTTGCTTACGACAACTGGGCCGGCCGCCCCGATACCATCCGAACCAAAGGCTTTTCGAGAAGCTTCAATATTTATTTCATGTTCGATTTCCCATTCAAGACCGACCCGCATTTCAGCGTGGGAGTAGGATTGGGCTTCAGCTCCAGCAATATTTTTTTCGACAAGCAGAAAGTGCTGGTAACTGCGCTCAGCCAAACACTCGCGTTTCCTGATGTGAGCGGTACGGATCATTTTAAAAAGTACAAGCTCGTTTCCACCTATCTCGATCTTCCCATCGAACTGCGCTATGCCTTTCACCCGGAAAATACCAATAAAAGTTGGAAGATTGCAGCAGGAGCCAAGGTGGGATTGCTGCTGAGCACCTATACCAAAGGCAAAACTCTTCAGAACAATGCAGGCCAAACCATCAACAGCTATATCGAAAAAGAAAGTTCCAAAAGATACTTCAACGGAACCAGGATTGCCGGAACTTTACGGATAAGCAAAGGCGTGTTCGGCATATTCGGTCAATATCAGCTTACTCCATTTATCAAGAACGGCTCCGGCCCCACTATCAATCCTTATGAAATAGGGATCACGCTTAGCGGGCTGTAGCGATAACATTCCCTGCTCACTATTTACTACCTTTGCAGCTTTAAAACAAGAGCGATTTGATAGAGAAAAAACAGGCAATAGACCAGGAAAATGCAGTGCTGGTAGGATTGGTGCGCCAGGATCAGACCGAGCAGCAGGTAAATGAATACCTCGATGAACTGGCTTTTCTGGCAGAGACGGCAGGCGCTAAAACCATGAAGCGGTTTGTACAGAAGCTCCGGCATCCCGACAGCCGCACCTTCATCGGCAAAGGAAAGCTCGAGGAGATCAGGTTATATATTGAAGGAAGGAATATTCAGGTGGCGATATTCGACGATGAGCTATCGGGCTCACAGATCAACAATATCGAAAAGGCCCTCAACGTAAAGACCATCGACCGTTCCGACCTGATCCTGGATATCTTCGCCCGAAGGGCCAAAACCGCACAGGCCAAGCTGCAGGTGGAGCTGGCGCAGTATCAGTATTTGCTGCCCCGGCTGCGCGGCATGTGGAAGCACCTGGAAAGACTGGGAGGGGGTATCGGAACCAGAGGCCCCGGTGAAACGGAAATCGAAACCGACCGTCGAATCGTAAATGAAAAGATATCTTTATTGAGAAGAAGGCTGGCCGGGATCGATAAGCAGGCTGCCACCCAGCGAAAGGAAAGGGGCGAATTCATCCGGGTAGCTTTGGTGGGATACACCAATGTAGGCAAATCCACGCTGATGACCCTGCTGAGCAAGGATGAGATGTTTGCTGAGAACAAGCTCTTTGCCACCCTCGATACCACCACGCGCAAAGTAGTGTTCGACACTACTCCCTTTCTGCTCAGCGATACGGTTGGATTCATCCGCAAGCTGCCGCATCATTTGGTGGAAAGCTTCAAAAGCACGCTGGATGAGGTTCGCGAAGCAGACATCCTGCTGCATGTGGTAGACATTTCCCATCCACAGTATGAAGAGCAGATCGGAGTGGTGAATAAGACACTGCAGGAAATTGACGCATTCAACAAACCCATGCTGGTTGTCTTCAACAAAATGGATCAGTATGAAAAAACCCATTTCGATCCCTGGCTGGATGGGCAAGTGAAAAAAGAGATCCTGGAAGAGTTGTATGAACGCTGGGAGCATGAAACCAATGGCAATGCCGTATTCATATCGGCAACGGAAAAGATGAATATTGATCAGTTACGGGAGCGCATCCTGAAAAAAGTGAAGGCATTGTACCATGCGCGGTATCCCTATAAATCCGAACAGTTTTATTGATGTTTAAGAAAAAGTACAAATGGGTCAAGCTGGCCGATTCGGAGGCCGGGATCCAATGGTCTGCCGAAGGCATAGGCCTGGCCCGGTTCGATGGAAAAGGAATTGCCATCGCCAGGTTCAAAGACAAGCTTTATGGATTTGCCCAGGAATGTCCGCATGCCGGTGCCGACCTCACTGAAGGATGGATCGATGGTCATGGATGCGTGGTTTGTCCGGTACATGGATATAAGTTCAGCATCCAGAATGGCCGCAATCCTGATGACGACGGTTATTTTCTCAAGCACTGGCCCATTGAAAAGCGGGAAGACGGCATTTATATCGGAATAGAAGAATCCGGATTTTTCAGTTGGCTCAGGTAAAATGAATTTCCGCTTTGCCGGAAAGGGAAATTGCTTATTTTTGCCACCCCTTTTGGGGTTTTGAATATTCCTCCTTAGCTCAGTTGGTTAGAG
>CAYYZJ010000677.1:0-2747 GCA_964475615.1 uncultured Flavitalea sp.
AACTTACCCGAAGTTCGTAGATGCCATCCGTTCCTTCCAGGTGTTTAAGGTACTTTTCAGGCACCCATTGAATATCCCTGATCAGGCGGATTGTCCAAAGAATACGATCCTGAACTTTTTTGGTTTGTTGATAATAAAACCACCAAAACTCTTCGCCGTACACTTTTAGGCTGCGTATTTGTCCTTTGAAATCTTCCACGAAGTTACCTATTTAGGCAATATTTTCAAAATTTTTTTTCTACCCGAAAATTATAAAATCGGTTAAGTCCTGCCATGAGATTTTCACGGTAAAAAAATGGGGAAAAAGGGAGAAAATTAGGGTGTTAAATTCCATGTACCCGTATATTTCACTTGCCGGGATGATTTTTCCGCTTTGCAAATGACAGGAATAATATCCCGGTAAGCAGGCAAAGTATCAGCGATTGAATGGAGCTTTGCGGCCCGGTTTGTCCTCCGGTTAATAATGTATGTCCTGCTATTTTACTGGTAAACAGGCTTTGTTCAAGTGAAGTGCTTGGATTGATCCCGCCAAAGATTCCCGGTTCGGCAAGATCCCATCCAAAATGTAAAAATATGGGAAGCCATAAACTGCGGTTGAAGATATATGCGGCAGGAAGCATAAAGCCGGCTTGAATGGCCGTTGTGCAAACAGACAAAACCGTGGCTCCTTTACTGTTTATATGCAAAACGGCAAACAGCAATACAAAAATGGCCAATGCAACGATCGTTCCCAATTGATCTTCTACCAACCGGAATACAACGCCTATCAATATAATTTCAGCTACAAATCCTGCAGTCAGTGCAAAAGCCAATGGAGAAATCAGCGTTGAAACCTGATTAACATGGATAATTGAATATGTTCCCGCTACATAAATGATCAAAATGAAAAGCGACTGCAACGCCAAACCTGTTGTAAATCCGATAAGTGCATTTTTAATGAAAGTGGGTGCGCTTAATTCTGTAATTGGTCTTTTCTCATACACCCTAAGAAGAAAAACATAACCTAATAAAGCAAGGGAGGCTTCCAAAACGGCTACAATCAAATTTTTTTCACTATCAGTTAATGCTGTTCTGTCAAGTACCGATCTGCCCAGCCATTCTACCATGGCAACCAGCCCGACAATTACCGCAATACCAACAATAATCCTGGTTAAAAAGAAATGCCATATTTTTTGTAGCGGAGTTGTGGTTTCCATTTCTGTCAGGCTATGTTTATACGTTCAATTAACCTGTTCTTATGAATTTGTCGAACCTCTTTAAAACATCTCCTCCGATATGAACGGTATCTTTTTCATTCAACACTACAGGTATTGAAATATTATTATACTCGGTTAATTGAAAAGGAATGCTGCATTCTTTCTTTTGTGCGGAAACGGTTTGGCATAAGGGAATCAGTATAGCAATTAGATATAGTTTGAATTTATGCGTTGATTCTGCCATGGATATTCAAATCAGAATATCATTGAGCCATCTATGGGAATCGAACCCACGACCTGTTGATTACGAATCAACCGCTCTAGCCGGCTGAGCTAAGATGGCTGGTAGGGACAAAAATAAGGAAAAAGGCATAAGGCAAAAGCCAGAAGGCATAGATAACCCCTAATTGCGTTCTGCATTCAGCGTTTCGCGTTCAGCGTTCAGCCTTTTACCTCCTCTCAGCTCAATGCTTCTCATTGTATTTCTTCTCCGCCTCCTTTGCCTTCTCAAAATCGAGCACTACGCCGTTAATGCAATAGCGCAACCCGGTGGGAGGAGGCCCGTCATTGAACACATGGCCCAGGTGCGATTTGCATCTTCCGCACATCACTTCTGTCCTTTCCATGCCATAGGAATGATCGGCTTCATAAATGATACTGGTCTTACTGATGGGCTCATAAAAGCTGGGCCAGCCGCAACCGCTTTCAAATTTGGTATCGCTTTTAAAAAGCGGATTGCCGCAAACCGCACAATAATAGGTTCCGATCTCCTTTGAATTTTCATAGGGGCTTGTCCAGGGGCGCTCAGTGCCTTTTTGCCTGGCCACCTGATAAACCTCCTTGGGCAATATCTGCTTCCATTGCTCATCAGTCAGGTTCACTTTTGAAGCGTCAGTATGAGAATAAACGGGATTGTTCTGTTTTTTTGATGTATCCATGGTAATGGTATTTGTTTTATTGGATGACTGCGAATAGGTACAGTGCTGAAAGATCAGCATCAGCAGTGCAATAGCCGGCATTTTTATTATCCTGTTCATGATATTATTTAATTACAACAAATTTACGCATCCCGAGTTGAGCCGGTTTGTCTGCAAACAGACAAAAATCCGTCTGAACTGGGATTTATGAGATTGTTGGGATAAATGGGAGATGGATTTCACAATTCATTGCATCAATCTTAAAAAATTTCAATATATCGATTTCCCCAAAAATCCCATCCATCCCATCAATCCCAGTTCAGATTTCCTATATTTGCCCACTCCAAGCTCGACGCGCTATGTTTAATATCATTTTATTCGGGCCGCCCGGAAGCGGCAAGGGAACCCAATCGGAAAAGCTGATCGCCAAATACGGCTTCAAGCACCTGAGCACCGGCGATCTGCTGCGCAGCGAAATTGCGGGACAAACCCCCCTGGGACTTGCCGCCAAAAGCTTTATGGACAAAGGCCAACTGGTTCCGGATGAAGTGGTGATCGAAATGATCAGCTCGGCGCTCGACAATAACCCCAAGGCCAATGGTTTTTTATTCGACGGCTTTCCGCGCACAACTGC
>CAYYZJ010000678.1:0-3385 GCA_964475615.1 uncultured Flavitalea sp.
GGAAGCCTTGCTCCGGCACTGAATGCTTCCGGCAATAATATCGTTTTATCTCCTTCCAACGATGAAGATACCGTAGTGCGCTTCAACTGGCCGGCGGCGGATTTCGGCCCCAAGCCGGTTATCACTTATACATTACAGTTAGACCGGCCTTCCGACACCGCAACCTGGGCCAATGCCAAAAGTTTTGTTGCAGGCAACAACATACTGAACTATGGATTTATCGGCAAAGACCTGAACAACCTGCTGAACGGAATGGGTTTTGCACCCGGAACGGCAGATACCATAGCGTTGAGGATAAGATCGGACGTGAACCAGTATAATGGCGCTGCTTCTTCCGTTGCACCGGTATATTCCAATACGATCCTGGTGCTGGTAACGCCGTATGGACTGAGCCTTTACGTGCCGGGAGGCTACCAGGGCTGGGATCCCGCTTCGGCGCCTGTATTGAACCCTGTTCAGGGCAGGCCGGGACTATACGAAGGTTATGTGAACATCAGCGGCAGCGGGATACAATATTTCAAATATACCAGCGCGCCCGACTGGAATCATATCAACTATGGCGATGGCGGCAGCGGAACTTTCAGCACAGACGGAGCTGCCGCGGGCCTGTCCGTTCCCGACGGCGGATACTATGAACTCACTGCCGACCTGAACAACAATACCTGGACTGCCACCAAAACAACCTGGAGCATTATCGGCGATGCTACTCCGGGCGGATGGAGCAACGACACGCAAATGAGCTATGATGCTTCAGGCCAGGTATGGACGGTTACCGCCGATATGGTAAAGAACGGATCTTTTAAATTCCGCGCCAACAATGCCTGGACGATCGATTTCGGAATAGACAACGACGGCAACCTGCAGTATGCCGACAATCCGTTTTTCGGGTATACTCCGAATCTGAATAACCTTACTGTTCCTGAAGACGGCAACTATACCATTACACTCGACCTGCATGTTTCCGGAAAATATATTTACAGTCTTGTTAAAAATTAAAACTGCATTTGTCAAAATACCAATGAAAATGAATATCGTTTCGATTTTGTTGATTTTATTGCTGGCCTGCAGCAAGCATGGAACTGTTTCTCCCGTTAATCCCCCGCCTGTAGACAGCGCTGATATACCGCCCGCACAGTATGGAACGCCATACAGCCAGGTGCCCGACCCGCATGATGTGATCATGTATCAAGTGAACTTCAGGGCATTCGGTTCAGGATACAATTTTGCCGCCGTGCAGGCCAGGCTCGATTCCATCAGGGCGCTTGGCGTGAATGTATTGTACCTGATGCCGGTGTACCCTATTGGAGTGTTGAAGTCGGTGAACTCGCCCTATTGCGTTAAAGATTATAAAACCGTTAACCCCGAACTGGGCTCGCTGGATGAATTGCGCACCCTGGTGAGCGAAGCCCATAAAAGAAATATGGCTGTTTTATTCGACTGGGTGGCGGATCATACTTCATGGGATAATTCCTGGATCGCCAATAAATCATGGTATCTGCAGGATGGGTCGGGAAATATCATCAGTCCGCCGAATACGGGATGGAACGATGTGGCCGCGCTCAATTTCAACAACAACGATATGCGCAAGGCCATGATCCGTTGCATGCAGTACTGGATATATACGGCAAACATAGACGGATACCGTTGCGATGCCGCCGATTTTATTCCCTATGATTTCTGGCAGCAGGCTATCGACAGTCTCAATAATATCAAAACGCATAAGCTGCTGCTTTTTGCAGAAGGCACACGCAAGGATCATTTCAATGCCGGCTTTCAGCTTGAGTATGGAATGGGCTTTTATTACAATATGGTGAACAATATTTACGGTCATGACGGATCGGCCTTGTCGATCGATTCGGTAAATGCGGTTGAATATACCAATGCCGGCCAGGATGACCAGGTGGTTCGATACATCTCCAATCATGATGTGGACAATAGCGACGGCACTCCGCTCGATCTGCTGGACGGCAAGGCCGGTTCGCTGGCCGCTTTTGTCATTACCGCTTATATGAAAGGAGTGCCCATGATATACAACGGCCAGGAAGTGGGATGCCCGGTAAAGCTCAATTTTTTCAATACCAGCACTGCTATCGACTGGACGATCAATCCCGACATTAAAGCTGAGTACAAGCGGCTGATCGAATTCAGGAACAGCAGCGATGCCATCAGGCTGGGCAGCCTGCAAAGCTACAGCAATAGCAATGTGTGCGTATTCAGCAAATCCATCAATAATGAAAAAATATTGATCATGGTGAACCTGCGCAATGCAGTTGCAGATTACCAGGTTCCCGCGGAGCTGGCCAATACAAGCTGGAAAAATGTTTTTGATGGAAGCACTACAACCCTTGCAGGGCAGTTGTCGCTTCACCCTTTCGAGTACAGGATATTGGGAAGCCAGTAAAGAAACGCCATTAAACATTGCTCTATATGAAAAATGCTACACACACAATCACTCATCAACCCGGAAAGATTTTTCGGGTAATCGCGCTGCTGGTTTGTTGCTTTGCATTGTTTCAGCTCGTTGGCTATGGCCAGGATCCGCCGCAATACGGAACTCCTTTTGCCAGCGTGCCCGACACAAGGGATGTAAATATGTACGAGGCGCATATACGCCCTTACAGCACAGCCGGCAATCTTGCAGGGGTTACTGCGCGGTTGGATGCTATAAAGGCGCTGGGCATAAATGTCATTTACCTGATGCCCATTTATCCGCATGGCACGGATTCAAGAAGCTCAGCCTCTCCTTATTGCATCAAAGATTTCAAATCGGTGGGTGCTGAGTACGGAACGCTTACCGATCTGCGCACGCTTGTCGACGGGGCGCATAGCCGTGGAATGGCCGTGATACTTGATTTTGCCGTAAACGGAACTTCATGGGATCATCCGTGGATCACGCAGCATCCCGACTGGTACGTTCAAAGCGGCGGCGTAATTCAGCAACTGGCTTCCTTTTCCGACGTAGCTGCGCTTAACTTCAGCAACAGCTCCATGCGTGCAGCCCTGGTCGATGCCATGCGTTACTGGATATTCGCTGCCAATATAGACGGTTACCGTTGTGATTTTGCCAATAATCCACCGCTCGATTTCTGGACCAATACCATCAATAATTTAAGAGGCATCACCACGCATAAATTATTGATGTTTGCGGAGGGAGACCGTTTGGAAAATTTTCAGGCAGGCTTCGATATGAATTTCGGCGACAAATGGTATTATGACGCCATCTCCCAGATCGCCGCAGGCGCTTCTGTTGCACAAATTCAAACCACTACCAATACGGAATATACTTATGCTACCGGAAGCCAGCAAATGGTGCGCTATACATCCAACCACGATATAATAGATCATCAAACGCCTTTCAGCGTATTTCAAAACCATAATGGCGTAG
>CAYYZJ010000679.1:0-5820 GCA_964475615.1 uncultured Flavitalea sp.
TGGCTGACCTGTTAAAGTATGGTCGCTAAAAGAACTGAGCAGGAGGCTGTTTATTTGTTTGCCTGAAACCTTGGATTTGATCAAAGAGCCGTTACCAAATACGGTAAGGTGGCTTAACCATGGCGCCCATGGAAGAAAGTCAATCTTTTTGCGTATTTCAGCTTCCAGCCCCTTAACATACGCCTTACCGGTATTTACCGCATATTGAGAACTTACATTATTGGACAGATTGGAGTATATATATTCAATAGGATCGGACATGCGTTTATAAAAAGCAGCTATTGAAAGAATTTCGCCGGAGGAAGGAAACCATTCGAGCTTGAAATCATAATTCTGAATCGAAGTGCTTTTCAGCTCCGGGTTTCCGGCGGTTAAAGCAAAGGTCTGAAGGTCCAACCGCTGATAATCGGCCAAATCTTTTAATTCGGGCCTGATAACAGTGTTCGAATAGGCCGCCCTGACGTTAACACTGTTAAAAGGGCTGTATACCAGATTGATGGAAGGCAGAAAATTAAATGTCGTTCTTGCGGCCGATTTAGCGCTTAGTAATTCAGGATCATCGAAGCCATTGAAAAAATAAGGCGTATACAGATTGACATTTTGCTGATAACTTTCAACCCGGAGGCCCCAAATGATGCGGGTTTTTTTCCCTATCTTATTTTCAAGGCTTTCATAAGCCGCCAGCAGGTTGCTGGCTGCATTATAATTTCCGCTTCCGCTTGTCAACGCCTGTGCACCCAAATCTACATGTACGCCGCTTGGAGAATAACTTGAAGGAGCAAGAAGACCGTCGATGGAACTGGCATATAAACCGACGAGGGGCAGCAAAACACCGGTTGCTTTCCGCTGTCTGTTCTGGTAAAGAATTCCTGATTTTAGTAATTGCTTGTTTTTAAAGAGGGAAAAAGGCGTTGTAATATTAAAAACGCCTCCATAAATATTATCTTTATTAGAAGTCCATATCCGGCTGCTCCCCAGAATTTCATAGTAAATATCGGCTCCGGTGGTGGACTGGTAAAAGGTTTTCAAAGAATCTGTATGCAATATAAAATTCCGGCTGTCCGGGGCTTCAGCATTGATTTGTGTTATATTCACGTTCCAATCTAACCTCGTTTCATTATTTTTTCCTGTTCTGTGCTCTCCGCCAAGAACGCTGTTT
Source organism: uncultured Flavitalea sp. (assembly GCA_964475615.1). Lineage (GTDB taxonomy): Bacteria > Bacteroidota > Bacteroidia > Chitinophagales > Chitinophagaceae > Puia. The sequence continues at coordinate 1,160 of CAYYZJ010000679.1, forward strand.
ATGATTCTTCTTCGTTCAACAAAATAGTTAAGCCCCGTTGAGGGGGGAGGAAAAGTTGTGCCGCTTCCTACATCGGATAAAAGATCGGGCCTGTACGTAAAAGTATTATTGAAGACCTGCGTAAAAAGATTCTTCAGCGTTATTTTATTAGTACCAAAACGATACGCCAGATTAACGACAGCTCCGAGATCAACCCTGTACCGGTAACGATAGTTTTGGGAATAATAGCCTAATCCTCTTAGATAAGCTGTATCTGCATCAAAATAATACAGAGGTTCCCTGGCCATTGTTTCATAATCGATCAATTCAGTTTTGCGATGATTGAGTGCGGCCACAATACCCAGTTGGGTTCCGCTTTTGAATTTAATGGTTTTTCCATATCCAAGCTGTACATTTTCATTCAGCCCGGAACGACCTTGATTCACCGGGGCAAGATTGTTATGCAACATTTTTAAATAACGGGTTTGTTCCTGCTGATTTAGAGCGGCAAAGGATACCCTGCTTGTACCTGTAGGAAAGTCTTTTGGCAGATCGCGAATACCCCCGTCGAAGCCCAGCCATTCCAGTTTCCCTCTTTTATCGGAAAAAAAATCTTTCCCGTATGTCTGATCGGAAAAACCCACCTGAGCCTGTATGGAGAAAAAATTATTGTCCGGAAAATCCTTGGTATTGATCTGAACAACCCCTCCTGCAAAATTGCCGGGCATATCAGGAGTGGCCGTTTTGTTTACGGTAATATTCTCTACGATCGGCGCAGGGATCAGGTCAAAGGCAAAAGCATTCTTGTTGGATTCCGTGCTCGTCATAACGGCGCCGTTGAGCATGGTCTGATTATATTGTTCGCCCAGGCCTCTTACTACTACAAAGCGGTTATCCTGTACATTTATGCCGGTTACCCTTCTCAATACCTGTGCAGTGTTGTTATCAGGCGTTCTGCGGATGGCTTCCTGCGAAATTCCGTCCGATACAGCGGCGCTGCGCTTCTGTGCCGAATATACGGCAGACTGCGCTTCGCGTTTTACATTGGCAGTAACCACAACGTCCTGAAGTTGCTTCGTTGCGGTTTCGAGAAGCATATCCAGAAAAGTTGATTCGCCCGGCTTGATTACGACGCCGGTTATTTCTTTTGTCTTATATCCCGTATAGGAAAACCTCATGGTATAAGTTCCCGCCGGAAGCGTGAGTATATATGTTCCGTCTGTTATCGATGCAATGCCGTATTTGGTGCCTTTCGCATTGATGCTTACGCCGGCAAGCGGTTCATTGGTTGCGGCATCCGATACCTTTCCCGTAAGCTTTCCCTGCCCTTTCTGAGCCAGGGCAATGGCTGAAATAAAAAACGTAAAAAACCATAAACAGCATAACTGTTTCCAACACTTGCAGTAAAAAAAGAAAGCCTGAAACATGATACGTTATTTATAGCTAATTGGAAATATTGTAATTCGTTTTCAGCGGCGTAAAATTCGTCCAGCCCTGAAACCAGTTATCGGTTCCCAAAGCGCCTATATAACTCACCTTATTGAAAAAGCCGTCACTGAAATCGCCCCCTCCAAAATTGGCGCCCTGCAAAAGGGATGAGCTTTCTTTCGGGTATGGATTGGGGTTATCATAATTGAAGGGATCTTCAAATTTCAAATTATCCAGGTCTTGCACTACCTGATTATTCAATGAAGAAGCGGTTACAAAACCTCTGAAGTCCGCGCTGGTATAGGGAGGATACGCATCCGGCTTTAAATAAAATGTCCGCGCCGTATCGTTACTGTGGAAAAAAGAATACGTTAATTCGGCAGGGCCATACTGGATGGAATGTGCGGTTCGCGCATCGTCGAGATACCAGGCGCTTTCCGGAAAGCCGAGAAATAAAGAATTCCTGATATGAAACAATGCGTTGGTCGTCGTTACCAGTGCGGCTGCACGTACATTGGTATCTGCATAAGCAGGCGCCGTCCCGTTCTGTGCATTGGGTCCCAGCACGGTTAAATTGGAGATAACAGGATTTGTATTGGGCATTGCAGTTGTATCATAAGGGTTATTCTCAATAAAAACCCCGGCCAGCGCATTGGGCAGCAGATAAGATGTTGCCCCGAAAAAAGGATGCCGGTAAGCGAGCACATTCTGCATTTTGCCGGTATATCCGCGCGTGATATAAAAATCGGCAGGCCCGCCGCAGGCATAGGAAATCAGGTTGCGGGCATTAAAAGTGCCGCCGTCGATTTCAAATGCACATCTGGGTACAGATGAAGAAGGGGTGTTGGCATAGCTCACCATTACATTTTCTATGGAGGTTCCGCTGCCCACAGCAGTTAAAGTAAGTGGCGCGAATTCAATTCTTACATAGTTCAGGGTTCCGGAAAAATCGGCCGGATTTCCGTTGGAGCCCGTTGAATTATCGGTCGAATTTCCCTGTATGGTTATTCCGCCCCAATTTACATTTTGATTGCCTGTATAATCGCTGCTGGTAAATACAATCGGTTCTTCCGGCGTGCCATTGGCCACTATGATCCCGCCGGGTTCAATAGTTATGGTAATGGCTGAGTTCGGCGGAATCTTTATCAACGTGCCCGCATCGATGATCAACTGCTCGCCGGCATGTCTTACAAAAAACTGAGATAATGTATAAACAGTATCCTTGTAAAGATGCACCACTTTCATCCTGTTTGCCGAACTGCCTCCAAAAAAATCCCTCATCTCCCTTTCGGGTTTAACCGGAGATGATTTAATGTTTTCCTTCTTTTTGCAGCCCGGTAAATAAAAAAGCTGTAGCCCGAAACAACTTATGAAAAAGATATGTTGAAGATATTTTCTCATATCCTATTTAAAGAGATAAGAAACGGTTAAATAATATGTTCTTTGACCCTGGATGCGCATAACCGTATTATCCACTCCACCCTGAAAAAAGCCTGCATGCCCGTTCAGGCCAACGGAAAGCGGAGCATCGAGTTTTTTGTTTCCATTCAGATCCTGATACTCTATATAATCGTTATCCAACAGGTTATTTACCCCGACAACAATCTGGAGGCTCGACCTGAGGAATTTTTGTGAAAGCTGTAAATCCAACTGGTTTCTTCCCTTTGTACGATAATCAGGAATGGCCAGAACAGCCCGGTTGCCGCTTAACTTATACTCGACACCCGACCCCACTGCAGTCAAATAATCGCCGGTTCGGTTATAGAGCGCCGTTAGCATAGGAAAAAGGGGGTACTGTAAAACCAGGCCCGCATTCACGGTATAATCCGGACAGCCGCTCAGAGCGTGTTCGATTACGTTCGGCGTTGCCGTACTTCTAACAGGGCCGGCCGATACAGTCGACTTAAGCCAGTTGCCATTAGCAAAAAAAGATAAACAGGAAAGCCAGGGAATATCGGAAGAAAAGGAACCTGCATTTATTTTAAGATCGGCCGTAAGCCCGTATATTTTCGTGGGCGGTACATTATAAGGAGCGCTCAACAGGTTTCCCTGCGAACCGGCAAAACCTGATAAAATGTATTCTATTGGCTGGGTCATCCTTTTATAAAAACCCGAAACAGCAAGATGAGTATTCCCATCGAAAGCATAGGTGATGCCTGCATCAAAATTGTTCGTATAGCTATTCTGAAGAACAGGATTCCCGCTCTTTACCAAAAAAGATAATGCATCATAATACCGGTAGCTGGCCAGCTCCTGCAGTTCGGGCCTGCTGACCGTTTTGAAAAAGGAAGCATGGATACCCAATTTATCGAGAGGCTGGTAGTTAAGCGTGACTGAAGGCAGCAAAACCGTATTCGAAACGCGGGTGTTTCCATCGATGGGTGAATGCTGAGGATATTTAAAACCTGCATTGTAAAAATATCTGATATTGCTTACCAACTGGCTGTTGGTCTCCAGCCGGAAACCCAAATTGAGGGATAAAAATTTCTTGTACCGGTTTGTGAAACTTATATAAGCGGCCCCAAGATTGGATGATGCTTCATAATCAGCCCTGTTGTTCGCGTATAAAAAATTCAAATTAAGGGGCGAGTTTATATAATAATTTTTCAGACTTAATCCACCGGGAAAATAACGTTCCGGAGCCAACAGTTCGCTCAAAGAAAAATAACCGGGTCCCTGCATCAGGTAAAGATCGCTGTTCAGTATCCTGTACTTCGTTTCAATATAAACCCCTCCGGCTATGATCTGGGCCTGATTGAAAAGGATGAAGGGAACAAGCATATTCACAGCGCCTGTAAAATGATGATCGCTTAAATTCCTCCATAGCCTTCCCGAATTGCTGAAATTGGGATCAATGGTATTGACATCCGGCTTTGAAGGATCATAAGAAGGCGTAAGCGGAATGGCTATTTCGTAGTTATTGCTGTTTGCTGAATCCTGCCTCAATAAAAAATTCCGCTGATCCGGATCTTGCTGGTTGTAATAAGTATAGGTTGCCTGCCAGTTCATTTTGAACCTGCCATTCTCGCCTAAAGCATGTTCGCCCGATAATTGCAGATTAATGATCCTTCGTTGCTCGGTAAGATAACTGATACCACTATGCGCCAGCGTATCTTCATCGGGCTTGCTCACGGCTGACCGCTGTGTATAGGTGTTTATAAAATGAGTTCCCAAAAGAGTTTTCAGTGAAATTTTATTTCGCCTGAATGCAATGGAACCGTTTATCACACCGGTCAACTGCGACGCGTAGCGGT
>CAYYZJ010000680.1:0-6264 GCA_964475615.1 uncultured Flavitalea sp.
TCCGGTTTTTTATCCGCCCGCTTATAAAATAACGCTCCTGTACCGCCGTTATCCTCAAGTAGTATTAACTTTGCCCGTAATGATCACCTACCTCAAAGCGCAGGCTTCTTCCATACTGGGATCAGTGGTGGATTTTCTGACCACCGTTATCCTCGTGGAATTTTTTGATTGCTGGTATATGCTGGGTAATCTGTCGGGGAATATTGCAGGAGGGATAGCCCAGTTCAGCCTCGCAAGAAACTGGGTGTTCGGCGCCGGCGAAAATAAAATACCGGTTCAGGCATTCAGATATATACTGGTCTGGATCGGCAACCTAATCCTTTCCAATGCAGGCGTATATGTTTTGACCGACTACCTGCATATCAATTATGTTATCTCCAAAACCCTGGTGTCGGTAACACTGGGACTAAGCTACAACTATCTCCTTCAAAAGAAATTCGTATTCGCCTGATCAGGGCATCCATTTCAATTCCTTACAGGCATCAGTAAGCGCAGCAAGATCGGCATCCGTTGCATACGATATCCTGATGAGTATGTTGATGCAGCCGAAATTCCTTACGCCATAGATCCTGTTCTCCGTACTGCCGTCGCTGTTTTTGGCAGTTACTGAAAAGAATTGATAATCCAGTTCGCCGAGCTTGCCGTCTTTGACTTCCGGTTCGGTTGTTTTGCCGGTTACTTTTTTATACACTGTTTTAAGGAATGTAACCGCATCGCTGGTATCTGCATAATAGGCGCGTAAAGAAATGGCATTGTGCAGCGCTTCTTTTGTTGCCGGAACAACAGCGGCCGTATCGGGCAATTTAGCCAGGCTCAGCAGGATCAGGGCATAGTCGAAAGGCAATTGTTTTACGCGGGCCATATCCAATGCCGCTCCGTCTCCGTTCCCGTACAATACTTCGCTCATCCTGCGGTAATCGGAACCTACCCGCAGGTATTTTTTTTCTGTGGCCGGAAAATCATACAGATACCAATCTTGCGGAAGCGGGAAACTGATCTTGAGCAGGTTGTTCTTGTAAACCCATTGCTCATTAACCGTTCCCAGGTTAAGTGAGCCGCTTTCACAGTTTTGTGCAATACTATTGGCAAATAAAAAAATCAGTAAGCCTGTTGAAAGTAGCCATTTGATCATGATCCGCATTCATTTGATCCAAAGCTAATTTTTATTTTTCAATTGCAGTTCCAGCGGCATTTATGAAATATTTCCGGTAATTCAGTAAACAAAGAATGAATTATTAATTATTTATTTATAAAGCAGCTGCCTGCCCAATGCGGACAGCCTCTTGTTTTTATTACGTATATTTATTGTCCATGAAACGCTCCACATTATTCATTGCATTCATGCTGATAGCCGGGATTGCCGCGCGATGCCAGGACTTGGTGGAAGCAGCCAACCGCTTCATCGGCCTGCTCGATTCTGCGCAGAAACTTAAAGCGCTTTATCCTTTCGACAGTGAAGAGCGTTACGGCTTTCATTATTTCCCGATCGACAACCGCGGAGGCATTCCCATGGATGAGCTCGATGATGCGCAGCAAAAAGCGGCATTTGGCCTGCTCAGAACCTGCCTCAGCGACCAGGCCGCCGAAAAAGTGACCGAGATCATGAAGCTGGAAACCATCCTCAAACAACTGGAGAACCGCAAGCCCGACGATCATTTCCGCGATCCGGGGAAATACTATTTTGCCATATTCGGCATTCCTGCAAACAATACCACCTGGGGCTGGCGGTTTGAAGGCCATCATGCCTCCTTCAATTTTTCCGCCCAGGATAAAAAGCTGATCTCCGGAACTCCTGGATTCTTAGGAGCCAATCCGGCCGTCGTTCAACAGGGGCCGCAAAAAGGCAAACAGATATTAAAGGATGAAACGAATATGGGATTTGCGCTGCTGCACAGCCTTTCGCCGGAAGAATTGAAAAAGACCATTATCAACACCGATGCGCCCGGCGATATCGTTACCTCAACCAAGCGAAAAGCCATGATCGAAAATCCGCAGGGATTGAAGTATTCTGAGATGAGCCCTGTTCAGCAGGAGAAATTATTGCAACTGATCAAACTTTACGTGCACCGGTATACGAAATCATTTGCCGATGAAATGCTCAGGGAAATTCAGGGAGCAGGACTTGAAAACATCCGCTTTGCCTGGGCAGGCTTTACTGAACCCGGCATCGGAAAACCGCATTATTACCGCGTTCAGGGGCCGACTTTCATTATAGAATACGACAACACGCAGAACAATGCCAACCATGTGCACACCGTGCTTCGCGACCTGAAACATGATTTCGGCGGAGATGCCTTGCTGGAGCATTATAAGACCAGCCACCACGATGCGAAGTAAGCAATATTAATCCAGTGGCTTTACCATGATGTTCTTGAAATAAACCTTGCTGTTGGGATCATGGCCCTGCAAGGCAAAAGTGCCGTGAGAGATGATTCTTTCAGTCATGCCCTGCGGACGTTGTACATTGTCGGGTTCTGTGTAATCGACAACGGTCTTGTCATTTATTTTAATGATCACCCTTTTGCCTTTCACGCTGATGGATTCGGTGAACCATTCATTGTCTTTTACATACACTTCCTTCACGTCCTGAACGGCATAGAGGCTGCCTGTTCTGCGCCAGTCGGTATGCGAATTGTTGATCTGCACTTCATATCCCTTTGCCGGCCATCCGCTTTCCTGGTATGCGGTATGAAAATAGATCCCTGAATTGGAGCCGGGTTCGGTCATTACATCGGCCTTGAATTCGAAATCCTTGAAATCATGATTTTTTACATCGCCCACATAAAACAAATGTGCGGTCTTGCCATGGGCGATGATCGTTCCGTTTTCAACGGAGAAAGTGGATGCATTGTCGCCGACCTTCCATCCGTTGAGCGATTTTCCGTCGAACAGGGAGATCCATCCATCGGTCTGATTCAGTTTGAAGCCGGCAAATACGAAAAGGCAGAAGATAACTACGCAAAAAGGAAGCAGATTTTTCATATATCGTTTCGGTAAGCCAGAACAGCAAATGGAATTATTTGCCGGCGGCATCCCGTTTCAAGTTAGTGAATTTTATGAAATGATGAATTATTCGCTATGATATAAAAGCGAACCGCCTCGCCCTGGGCAGAGACGGTTCGCGGTACCTCACCTATTATTGTTTGATCAGCTTTATGCGTTTCTGTTGCGCTCCCTGGATCACGCTTACAAAGTAGATGCCCTGGCGGTAATTGCTTCCCAGCTCTATCGTGCCGTTGGCAGGTACCTGTTGCCTTCTTTCTATCACTCTTCCCAATACATCCGCTACTTCTACCGTCAGCAGTTCATCGCTGTTGCTGCTCGTGTTGATCGTGAATTGAGTGGACGTTGGATTGGGTTTCACCTGAACGGTCAGTCCGCCGGCTGCTTTTGTCATCGCTGATTCAAATCCTCCGCCGCCGCCTGTCTGCCATGGCGATAATACACTTCCCGGTATCGGCCCTTCAAATGTTCCATTCGGCAATACCCAGCCTACCGACAGGTGATCTCCTCCGCTGCCTTCCTTGTGTATCGTTTCAACATAATACCTCACCCCTTTGATCAGATGGATCACAGCAGACCTCTGTGTCGGAGCGCTGAACCATGAATGGAAACCGGTATAGGAGCTTACATAGGCAATACGCTGGATGTTGGCCGGATTGTCATCCGTGCTTAACCACAGCTCACTCTGGTCATCGCTGGCAATATAGAAAGTATAGTTTCCGGTTTGCGGAGCGCAGATGTATCCGCGAACCCTTGCTCCATAATTGTCTCTGATATTGGGCCCGTATTCAAACTTGTTCAACTGTGCCGTTACATCGGGATTGTCCGGATATTTCTGACTGCTGGACAGGTTGATCAACTGCGATCCCGGAATATCGGTAAATCCTTCTGCAGAGATCGTTCCTGTTCCGCTGCAACCGGTGATGGTTATGCGAACAGTGTCGGAAACAGCGCTGTCGCCTTTATCATCGAATGCTTTGGCAGTTACTGCATAGCTTCCCGGGTCAACATTGGCGGCAATGAACTCATAAGGCGCTGTTGAATCTGCTGCAAACTGAACCCCATGATCGTAGAACACTACGCGGACAATGCTGCCATCGGCATCCGATGCTTCTGCATGCAAGGTGATCGTATCAATTACATTGAAGCTGGAACCGTCGGCAGGACTGGTGATCGTTACCACCGGCGGCTGATTAAACTTCAGCGAATCGCCGAGCGTAACCACATCGCTGCGGAATTTCTTGAAATCATTACTGCTGAGGTCTTTTGCTTCAACGCCATCGTTATACAATACATCCGCTCCCTTGTCGGTAATTACCTGAAGACTGTTCAATATTAATTGATCTCCCGTATAAACCGGCATCGCGCCTTCTATGTTCAGCGTATCTGTAGCCGGACTACTAACGAGCACAGGAGCATCTCCCGCCCTGCCCTTCCATTTATATATTGCTCCGGTAACCGGCGATTCAGCGGGATTGCCGGCAAGGATAACATAAGTGCCGTTCGGCATCCTGATCAGGTCGCGGATTCCTCTTCCGCCCAGATCGAGCTCGATGGGAGCGCCGAATACCGGATCGCCGGAGGGTGAGCCGTTGTTGAACCAGGCTTCAAAATTCAGTATCGGTGCAATCACTGCTTTTGTTCTGTTGGCAACAGGAACCAGCGGCGCGCGCAGGCCGATATATAAAGTGCTGTCGTCAGGCCCGAACACCATTCCTTCTGCGGCAAAACCACTCGGCGTTTTGGAATCCACACCTGCAGCCGCACTGCTGCTGAAGTCGTATCCATTGGCATCGCCCCAGGCAATCAGTCGGTCTCTCAGATTGCCATAATATCCGGCAAAAGAGAATGCAGTAGCTGCACCGGTGCCGGTGATCGTTGTTGCAAAAAGCCGGTTGCGGTTAGGCTTGTTATCGAAAGGCGCTTTGCCGTTGCTCATCGACCCGAGCCAGTAAACGCGGTTGGCGATGGCCGGACTTTTTACTGTTGCTTCCACATCCACTTCCGGCTTGGAAGGATCGGGCAGGTTGAGGAAGGAAGTATAGTCGTACGATTTAACCGGCAGTCCCGAGTTCGATCTCGAATAAACATTCAGCACATCCTGCTCGTCATCGCCGGTAACATAATAAGCGCTATCCAATGCAATACCATTTGAAGCATCCGAAATGCCGGTATGCCATCTCGTTTTATCGGGCGTGAGCGAATTGGCGGAAGCAGCATAGAGAAGGGTATATGGCGTGCTGAGCGTTCCGTCGTTCACCGTTACAGTTATGGTAGCATAACCAACAGCCGCCGGCACGATCTTGAGATTCCTGGAAGCGCCGCTGCCGCTGAGATTGAGATTGGCATCCGGCACAACAGTGGGATTATTGCTACTAACCGTAACCGTTAGATTGTCGACCGGAGTAGCATCATCTCCAATGGTAAAATCAATGCCATAGACCGTTGCCGGATCGGTGGGATCATTGATCACGCCGCTGAGGGTGTATGGACTGGCGGGAGAAGCAGATGCACCGCCATCGAGATAGTTGGTAGTAGCGGCCACATCGATAATAATGGTAGGCGCACCATTGACCACCACGCAGGGATTGAATGCAACGGTTGCGCGGGTGCTTTTGCCGGGGCTGCCGATATCGCCTCCGCTGGAGCGGAACGATCCTTCCGAATCGCCGACAGTGGATAAAGTCCACAATGTGGGATTATTGGCCCCAAGCCCAGCAGCAGTAACCCAGGCGCTTGCTCCATTTGCCCGCGGGCCGCCGAGGCTCTGATCGTCATAAGTAAGCCGGTCGACCAGGTTGGACGATGCATCATAGAGGTTGATCTCATCGGCTCTTCCCAGATTGTCATTGGTATAATTTCCCGTTATTTTTATTCCGGCGCACAAGCCCCAGGCCGAGCGGAAAACACTTGGATCCGATTCGGTAACAATAACCGATTCGCCCGGCTGCACAATGCCGAACGCGCTCAGGTTATGAACGCCTGGATGACGGGTAATGTCGTCGAAGCTCCAGCCCGTCATGTCGATGCTCGTGCTTCCTACATTGGTAAACTCAACGAACTCTCCGTTAGCGCCGGAATAGAGATACTCTGTGATGCGTATTTGCGCTTTGACCTCCGGCATGATCAGCAATGCCGATAATGCCATCAGCGGCATCAGTAATTTAATCGTAAATTTTGCGGGTAAACTTGGATTCATAATAACAGGGGATTTAATTTTAGATATGACAATGCCATTAAGTTTTGAAAAAACTTTTTTTG
>CAYYZJ010000681.1:0-8313 GCA_964475615.1 uncultured Flavitalea sp.
TGCTACTCCGCGACTTAAGATGTTTCCCTCCCTGCCTGGCTGCATATGTTTGCCGCTGGCATCGGCTACATGAGCAATCACACTGTTCTGGTCGTTGTTATCGGCCATGGCGCCGGAATGATTGGGAGCAATATAACTTTGTCCGGTAGGGCTTGTGTCTGGAGGGCCTACCGTGAAGATCACGGTAGCCGGACTATTGTTAATATCCGTTCCGCCGATCTTCGCAGAAATATCTACGGTTCCGGCTTTTATATTTTTTATGTACAGGATCGCATCTCCATTGGCATCGGTCACTCCGCTGCCTACCAGCACGGCTGTGCCGGCTGCTGTACCGCCAACGACGCTGAAGACCACTGTTGCTCCGGCGACCGGGTTTTGGTTGGCATCCACTACATGAGCATGAACCTCGTCGGTGCTCACACCGTCGGCTGTGGTGCTGCCTACATCTACGATCAGCATAGTAGAAGGCTGGCCCGGATCAGGAGGGCCGGCATTGGCAATAAAGGTGATAGTTTTGGAATCGACCAATACGCCGTTGACGTATGCCTGAATGATCACATCGCCTACAACGGTGCTCGACAAGGAAAGAACGGCATTGCCGCTGGCATTGGTGGAAATAACCGGATTAACGCCGATAGTGCCTCCGGTAATGACAAAGGTCACATCCTGGCCTTGCACCGGAACGCCGCCGTTGGTTACGTGAACGGTAACCACGTTTTGCTGCGTTCCGTCGGCCAATGCAAAATTCCGGGTGATCTCCATCGTTGGCGGATCGAGCAGCTTGTAGCCATCGCCTGCCGATGATTTGTGGGAAGAGATCATTCCAAGCATCAGCATCAGCACAGCGCTTATACGATGCCGTGATATAAAGCAAGACAATCCCGCCAGGGGCGAGATGGATTTCGTGGTATAGTTATTGGTTCGGGTCATAGAATACAGGAATTTGAGATGATGTCCTGATCATTCGATCATGATACAACAGTAAACGAAGTGTGCGGAAACCTTTGCAGAGGAAACCGGGCAGCTCCGGAGATTGTTGCAGCATGATCAGCGATCAAAAATTACCTGCATGCACTGCCCGAAAAAAAATAAACGACTGTTCAGGGCTGGGTTTCATACTTATTGGTTTTTTTAGGCTTTTCAAGTACTGGATTCCATTAAAATCAACTATTTATAAAGGAATAACGGCCTGTTTTATTGTATAACCCAAAAGAAATATTTAATAAGGTTATGGGAACCAATTAGCCTCAATTTATAATACATTAATATTTAAGGAATTGCATTATAGGGATTTCTACCTGACCGGTACTTAGAGTTCAAGAATGCTTATATCCCGCGAAGCGGCGGTTTCGGCAATGATGCTCACCTTGTCGGGCCGCTTGCCGTCTTCGTCATAGATCATGATGCTGTTATTTCCTTTTACCAGCCAGCATTCCGGGATATACAGGCTGTTCACCGGAATTTTTTCCGGATACCTCCCCAGGTTATATCCGTTCACCCAAATGGAACCATGGCCAAGCCCTTCAATGCTCACCCGCCATATCGCATGGGCATTGCCGTTAGCAGAATCCACGGTAAAACTGTTCCTGTAAAATACCGGCCGGTCGGAGGAAGCGCCTGTTTTCAGCGGATTCCATGCCGTTGCATTGCCGGGGCCGCCTTTCATTCTCCATCCAAGCAGTTGAACACTGTCTTCATGGCCGGCCTGCTGAAGCACTACCTTCCCTGCTAAACCCTTAGGATCCTTGAATTTCATGGGGCCATAATAACTGTACAATTTATTTCTGCCCGAATGAGCGGTAAAAATGGCCAGCACATGCCTGCCTGCGCTGAGCGAGGGAATGCTGAAGCTACCGGGAATATTAGCAGAACCGATACGCACATTGTCGAGATACACCGATGCCCTGTCGCCGCCATGCAGTTTCAATACGTAAGCTCCCGGACTGTTGATGTTGAGGCGGGTTCGGTACCAGGCATAGCAGGACAGGTCACCATCTGCGCCCATCTGCAATACGGTATCGCTTTTAAACCATCTGCTGTCATCAAATACAGATGAAGCAGGCGCAGACGCGCTGGCTGTTTCCCATGCGCCCAGACTTCGTGTTGCAGGATGTGAGTTTGGTGTACTCCCGGCTTGCGCTGTTCTTACTCCCTGCTCATCATAAACCCATACCGGGAACTCCTTGCTCTCCTCCCAGAAATGTTCAGTGGTCAATTGAAGATGATGGTTCTTAACCTTAACATCACCCAGGTATTCCGGCCCGATGATCACATATTGCTTACCGTTAGCATCGGCAAACCAGGTGCGGCCCGCGAGAACAGAATCGACGGCAATAATGCGCACCGTTTCAGCTCCGCTGGTAAAACGGTATATGGCAGGCTGTTCGCTGTTGAACACGATTTTTAGAACGGCTGTATTAGCCTGCAGGTCAAAGGACGAATCGCCGGCAGTAGTATGAATTGCACTGTCTGCAGAAAATTTTAACCGGGCTTTTGAGCCTGCATTACCGTATACCACCAGGGTATGCGTATTCCCCTGGTTGCTGATGCCCAGAATGCGGGCAAGGCCCCAGTCCAGGGTGACGCCGCGCGCAAGTTTAAAATCCCTGACCAGCGGCAGTATTTCATGAGACGATAATGCAATGCTGTCGCTGCCGATCTGCAGGTTCACGGGCATGGTGCTGCCATTGTCGAGGAAGACGATGTCTCCATTGGGGCTGTGCCTGCTAAACACATGCACTGCTACATCTTTTATAATGTCATTGGCAGCAGAGCAGGCATCGCCGGCATTGCAGAGTATGCTTTCAAAGCTCCGCGCAAACCAGGCATTGCGCTTGAACTGATAATAGATGGGCCGCAATCCTCCTGCCTGGCCTACGGCAGCGCCGTAATCGTAAGATGCAGCCATCTCATCATTGTTGGTATAACCGAAATTGGTGCCGCCGTGCGCCATATAATAATTGTACCCGCCTCCGCCGCGTTCAATGATCTTCCAAGTGCGGCGGCCGTATTCGTCCGCATCCTGCCGGCCTGAACCGTAGCGATCATACCATACCGACCAGAACTCCGTCGTGAACCAGGGATTGGGCCGATAGGGATTATCGAATGATTTGCCTTCATTGCCTGCAGGATCGCTTCCATGATGCAGGCCGCTGAAAAAATAAGGAACCTGCAGTCCGAGCGACAATACCTTTTTCTGCAGATGGCTGAAATAACGGTTAGGGATAAACGTTCCCCAGGAAGCATCGTGCTCGTTCTCCAGTTGAACCAGGATCACGGAGCCGCCATGGCTGACCTGATTCCTGACGATGATGGGGATCAGCCTGTCGAAAAAACGATCTGTATATTTTTCAAAAACAGGATTGGGTACCCGAAGAACAAGACTGTCTTTAAACCTAAGCCAGACAGGATATCCGCCCAAATCCCATTCCGCACAATAATAAGGGCCCACGCGGGCGATGGCATACATGCCCATTTGCTTTACCAGCCTGAGGAAAGCATCCAGGTCATGATCGCCGGAAAAATCGAACCGGCCCTCCTGCGGCTCATGAAAATTCCAGAATGTATAGATCTCGATGCAATTGAAGCCGGCCCTTTTCAGGCGCATCAGCCTGTCGCGCCAAAGCTGGTGCGGTATCCTGGCATATTCGAGACCGGCAGAGACCAGAAAGGTTTTTTTGCCGTTGATGATGAACCCATGCTGGTCGAAGTCGATATATTTTCTGGCGGCAACAGCGGCCCGAAAAATATAATCGTTACTCTGACCATAGATCAATACATGAATGCAGAAAAATAAAAACAGCAGCGTATAATTTTTTCTCATACGGGATAATGCGATTTATCCCACAAATTACTCGAAGATCATTTATTATTCCAGCCTGTTTGAATAACTTTTTTTGTCTTCATTTTGCCGTCAGCACATAGGTTTTGCCTTTTTCTGTTTTCAGATCGAAGAGCAGCGTCGGCGGAATCTGAATTTCCGGAAGGTTAGCAGCAGCGCTGATCAGCGGCGTAGCTATGGTATCAACATAATAAAACGGATTCGGATTGGCTCCGGCGGCCGGTTTCAGCACTGCATTATCAGCGGCTTTCAGTGCATTGGGAACGCGCAGCCGGCAATTGCCTCCCAATAATGAACGGATCACCAACCTGGTCAGTTTGCCATCGCGCCATTGCATATCGGCGATCTCAAAACCGCCGATCGCACGCAATCCTTTTACTCTTCCCTGCTTCCAGGCATCGGGCAGGGCGGGGAGCAAATGGATATCGCCGTCATAGCATTGCAGCAGCATTTCCGCAATGCCTGCCGTGCATCCGAAATTGCCGTCGATCTGGAATGGCGGATGGGCATCGAATAAATTGGGATAGGTTCCGCCTCCGCTGTTCTCTTCGCCTTTGTTCAATCCTGCCGGCGTCAATTGATTTTTAATCAGCTTATAGGCATGATTACCGTCGAGCAATCTCGCCCACCAATTCACTTTCCATGCCATAGACCAGCCGGTGGATACGTCGCCGCGATAGATGAGCGATTGCCTGGCTGCTGCAAACAATTCAGGATGGCGGTAAGGAGATATCTGGCTGCCGGGATACAATCCGAACAGGTGTGAAATATGGCGATGCTTGTCATTGGGATTATCGAGATCCTGCAACCATTCCTGCAACTGGCCGTATTTGCCGATCTGCATGGGCGGCAGCCGAAGTCGTGCCGCCTTTACCTGGTCTGCCAATTCAGCATCGGTTTTTAATATGGACGCAGCATGGATCATGTTGGAGAACAAGTCGAACAAAAGCTGGTTGTCCATGGTCACTCCCGCAGCAATCGATTTGCCGTGTGCAGTCTGCGGACTGTTCTCCGGCGATATTGACGGAGCAACGACCAGCCAGTGATGCGCCGGCTCTTCTACCAGAAAATCGAGGTAGAACTGTGCAGCTCCTTTCAAAGCAGGATATACAGCGCGGAGATACGCAGTATCATCGTTATACAGATATTTTGTCCAAAGATGCCTGCTCAGCCAGGCTCCTCCCATCGGCCACATGGCCCAGTAGATGCCATCCACAGGGCCGGTGATCCGCCAGAGGTCGGTATTGTGGTGCGCCACCCATCCCCGTGATCCATACATTACTCTTGCCGTTTCCTTTCCTGCTTCCGAAAGATCTTTGACCATGGCAACAAGCGGCTCATTCATCTCCGTAAGATTCGCCGGCTCGCTGGGCCAGTAATTCATTTCAGTATTGATATTGATCGTATACTTGCTTCCCCACGGCGGATTCATTTTATCATTCCAGATGCCCTGCAGGTTGGCGGGCTGCCCGCCCGGCTCAGATGAAGCAATGAGCAGGTAACGGCCGAACTGGAAATAGAGCGATACGAATTGCGGATCATCTGCATCGGCAAACTCTTTTAACCGTTCATCAGTGGGTTTCCCGGCTGCATCCGTTGTTCCCAGGTCAAGGCTGACGCGGTTGAAATATTTTTGATAGGCAGTGATATGATCCTGCTTCAATTGATCATAGGTTTTTTGCAATGCCTTCCGCAAATATTGTTGAGCCCGGGATACTTCATCGGCGCTCAGGTCGTGATAGTTTACAAAATTGGTGGCCATCGAAATATAGATCTCAGCTTCATTCGCCGAACTGACCTGCAACGCGCCATTGTTGACGGACACTGATCCCCCCTTCAATTTTATCCTCGCAATGGCATGAAATTTTATTTTTCCCGTAACGCCGTCCTTATCTCCGCTGATGCCGTATAAAATCAGCTCTTCCTTGCCCGTTTGAACGGATGATTTCTGCGGACTGGAAAAAGAAGCGCTGAAATTGAGACCGGCCTGATGATCCGCTGCAAGCCTGATGACGATCACCTGATCTGGAATGGATGCAAAGACCTGCCGTGTGTATTTAATTCCATTTACCGTATACGATACACTGGTGATGGCTTGCTGCAGATCGAGCTCGCGATAATAGTTATTGTACCGTTCATGACCGGGAAAGATCAGCCGCAGATTGCCGACAGGTTGATAGTTCATGCCGTTGATGCTATCGGACTGGATATTCTTTGCAGCCAGCTCACTGGCAGAATCATAATTGCCTTCAAAAATATATTTCCTGATCTGAGGCAAAGCCTTTAGCGCGCGGGGATTATCGTTGCGGTTCGGGCCTCCGCTCCATACCGTAGCTTCATTGAGCCGGATCAGCTCATCGGCCGGATTGCCGTAAACCATGGCTGCCAGCCTTCCGTTGCCGACAGGCATTGCCGCTTCCCACACGTTACCTGCCGGAGCGGCATACCATAATTTCAAACTGTCTTTTTGTGCCTGGCTCAAACAGGGCAATAAAAAAATCAGAAATGCTATTTTATTTATTTTATTTATCAACGGCATGATAAGACGGGGTTGTTGTTTGTAAACGGAGATCCGGTACTGCTATTTATTCTCCCAGATATCCGCATACTGTTCCGGATGCCTTTTGAACTGAGCATATACATAGGGACAAAGCGCTCTCACCATCAGTCCCTGCTTTCTGGCATAGGCAACCATGGCATTGAGCAATTGTTTAGCCAATCCCCTGCCCTGCGCTTTTTCCGACACTTCGGTATGGGTTACTGTGAGGAGCTTATCGGAAATGCTGATGAACATTTTCCCGACTTTTTCATTTCCATCTTCTATATAAAAAAGCCCCTGGCCGCGGTCGTCGAGGCTGAGCTTCACTTCATCGGCGGTTGATTCCATATCAGTGGTTTTTACAATGTTATTTTCCGGCCTTCTTTCGCCGAGCGGCTGGCTGCTTCCAGGATGCGCACAACGATCAGGTTATTGGGTAAGGAAGAGCAGTCATTGCCCGGATCGGTTTTGCCGCTGAGCACATCGGCAAGATAATGGAGGTTATCCCGGTAAATCGCCGGCTTTACGGCAATGCTGTCGTAGCTGTTTTCCATTCTCTGCAACAACTGATTTCCATTCAGCGCATGAAGATAGCCGTTAGTGCCGAACACTTCCCAGTCCTTGATGCCATAAGGCCAGTTCCAGGATGCTTCGATGATGCCTGTGGCATCGGGATATTCCAGTAAGATAGTGGCATCGTCATCCACTTTCGGGTAAATGGAAGGCTTTATCTGGTGTGTGACGGCTGTAACAGATATCGGCGCTTTCCCGTGCATCAGCCAGGTCATGAGGTTGGCGCCATAGCAGCCGAAATCGCGGATGGCGCCTCCGCCGTTCTTGATGGGATCGGTGAGCCAGTTTAAAAAATCGGCGCTGCATCCGATCTCTTTCGGCCCCTGGTGCCCGTCATGCACGACCATTTTCCGTGTTTCGCCGATGGCATGCTGGTTATTCACCATATCGTAGATCTGCTGGTTGGTATTATACCAGGTGGTTTCATAGTTAGTCAGCACCTGGATATGATATTGTTTTGCAAGCGCTGCAATGCGCTCCGCATCTTTCACGGTTGTTGCCAGCGGTTTCTCCACCATTACGGAAATGCCTTTCGGCGCACAGGCTTCAACAACGGCCAGGTGTTCTGAAATGGCATTATAAGCCAGCACGGCATCGGGATGTACATGCTGCAACAGTTCAGGAAGGCTTTTATAAAAAAGAGAATCGGGCAAGCGGTACGATCGCTTGTATCTTTCCACGAGCTGCTGATCGGGCTCTGCTATTCCCACAATGATCGCTTCGCCGTTTTTATATTGATGCATGATATTGTGCACATGATCATGCGTAAGGCCGGCAACGCCTATGCGAAGAAGCTTTTGGGCCGGGCAGCACATGGATGCTGCAATAAGCAAAAGCAGGAAGATTGCTTTATGTGAACGATAGAGACTGGCCATATCAATTGATTAAAAATTAAATCAATGCTGCTTTTTCAAAAAACCCATGCGCTGCAAAAGTACGGTATCGAATTCCGGATCGGTTACGCTTCCATTGGTTACAATCCGGGTAGCTGCTCCGGTCGGATCCCAGAGATTGAAGCCGATATGGTATTTCCGGAAGGTGGCCACTGCATCGGCCATATAGTTCAATCGCGATTCCCTGTCGATGCCGCCGGGCCGGGCAAAGCACATGCCTTCTCCCATCCATACCGGCACATGATGTTCTTTGCCATAATTGGCCGCAACGCCGATGATCGAATCCATGCGCTTAAGCCCCCATAAAGGCAGGGCCTTTACCTGAAAAGGCGGAGCGCCTTCATAGATCTTCCATTGTTCCACTGCTCCATAATTTCCGCAGCCGGAAGCGATCAGGCTGTCGGCGCATCCGGGATAAGCAGGATATGGAAGATGCGAAGTGCATCCCCAGAGATTGGAGCTGCGCA
>CAYYZJ010000682.1:0-3176 GCA_964475615.1 uncultured Flavitalea sp.
TTCCACGATCTGCTCTTTACCCGGCAGTTCGGTATTCAGCTCTTTGCGCATCTCCATGATCCATTTGATCACTTCCTGATTGGCGAGGCCATGCAGGGGGCCGGCCAGTCCGTTCATGCCGGCTGCAAAGCTGAGGTAAGGATCGCTCAATGCCGAACCCACGAGGTGCGTCGTATGTGCGCTGACGTTACCTCCTTCATGATCGGCATGGATGGTCATATAAAGCCGCATCAGCTCCTTGAAGGTTTCATCTTCATAACCGAGCATGTGAGCGAAATTGCCCGCCCAGTCGAGCAGGCCGTTGGGATGGATATGATCTTCATTCTTGTATTTGCGGCGATAGATATAAGCGGCCACCCGTGGCAGGCGGGCAATCAAGTCCATGGAATCGTCAAAGACCGCTTCCCAGTAATCTTTTTTATTCATGCCTTCTGCATAGCGCCTGGCAAACTGGCTTTCCGTTTGCAGCGCCATGATGGCCACTACGAACTGTGTCATGGGATGTGTGGCTGCGGGCAGCGCTTCAATGGCGTCGAACACATGGTTCGGAACATGGCTGCGCCTTTGCCAGTTGGCAGTCAGCTCCTGCACATCTTTATCGGTCGGAAGTTCGTCCAGCAACATCAGGTAAAACAGTCCCTCGGGTAAAGGCTCCGTGCCCTTGGGCGCTTTGGGAAGTTTTTTTTGCAGTTCCGGAATGGAATATCCCCTGAACCGGATCCCTTCCTGGGCATCGAGCAGGGACGTTTCGCTCACCAGTCCGGTCATGCCGCGCATGCCCTGGTAGATCTGGGACAGCGTCACCTCTCCTATCTTTTTATTGCCATGTTCTTTCAGCAATTCCTTGATCTCAGCCATTACTGTTTCGGCCTTCGCTTTGAATCTGTCTTTGATGACCGCCATACTAAATACATTTACGATTACCCGATAAAGTTAGTATAAAAAAGTTTCCGGTTTGCAGTATACAGTTTACAGTTCACATATTTGAAATTGGTTATGTAATCCGGACAAACAGGCTGAAAACTGTAAACCCAAAACTGTACACTGTACACTATTTCGGCGTTCGCCGGTACACCCAGATCGCCACTGCTCCGAATATGATGTTCGGAAGCCAGGCGGCGATCAGCGGAGGAAAATTGCCTTTGATGGCGAACGTAACGGAAAATTTGTCCATCACCACAAACAAGGCTGCGGCCACGAGGCCGAATGCCAGTTGCAGCCCGCTTCCGCCCCGCACTTTCCGCGTAGCGATGATGGCGCCCATCAGCGCCATGATGATCACCGAAAAAGGAGTGGCATCGCGGTGATACAATTCCACTTTATAATTGCTCAATCCTTCTACTCCTCTCAGCTCTTCCATGCGGATAAACTCCCTCAGCTCCGGAGTGGTCAGCTTGTCTTTGAGGTATTCATCGCGCCGCAGTTCATCAGGCTTTACATTCAGGTTCAGGTTCATGGTCTGTACCTTCCGCGCAGATTCGGTGAGGCCATTGATGTTGCGCTCGATCGCATTGTCGAGCCTCCAGTTTTTCTTTGCAGTGTCCCAACGGATCGCTTCAGCGCGCAGGTTATAATAGATCTGGCCGTTCCTGAACTTGGAAAGAAAAAAATTACTGGCCGATTTGCGGGCAGTATCATAATAGCGCATACCCACGTAGGTGTTGGCATCCACGCGCAGGTAATAATTATTGTTGCGAAAGGGATTGCCGTTATACGTGCTGTTGCGGTCTACATAATTCGCCTTGAAGCTGGTATAGATATCCTGCGCCTTTGGTATCCAATACTGGCTGGCATACCAGAGCAGCAGGGAAAGGAAGATAGCGCCGACCAGATAAGGCCGGAGCATGCGGTTGTAGCGGACGCCTCCGGCCAGGATGGCGATGAATTCCGACTGGCCGGCCATTTTCGAGCTGAAATAGATCACGGCAATGAATACCATCAATGGAAAGATCATCGACATGATGAAGGGAACAAAGCCTACGAAATATTTAGTAATGATCTGCCAGGTGGTTAATCCCGACTTTACAAAATCATCCGCCTTTTCGCTGGTGTCGATCACCACTGCAATAACCGTGATCACCAGCATGGTGAATACAAAAGTGACGAGGAATTTTTTCAGTATATACCAGTCGAGTTTCTTCATGGAAGGATGCGGCAAAAATAGTATGAAAAGGCTTAGGGTGGAAGGTGAAAGGGTAAAGGTTAACAGTTCCTTTTCACCCATCCGTACAATTTCATTTGAGTAACTTGTGTGCAGACATTATCTTTGCCGCTATTTTTAAAAAATCATGAAATTATGAACAAATGGTATTCGTGGCTGGTCGCCGGCAGCCTGATCATCGCAACAATCAGCGTAAATGCCCAGGATTCCAGTTCCAGATACGACCAGCATGAAGCTTTTGCTCCTCTTTTTTATCCGGCCTACGGCGATGAAATCCGCTCTGCAAGCGGCGCTCCGGGCCCTAAATACTGGCAGAACCAGGCCAGTTATAAGATCAATGCAACGCTGGATGATGTGAACCACAGCGTTTCCGGCACGGTGATCATCACGTACAAGAACAACAGTCCCGACAAGCTTCCTTTCGTATGGCTGCAGCTCGACCAGAATATCTATCGCACCCAGTCCAGGTCGGCCGCTGTAACGGCCATCGTGGGCGGACGCTGGGCCAACCGGGGTTTTGAAGGCGGCTATGCTATTGAACAGGTATCCGTGATCGATGGAAAGAAAGAAGATAAAGTCGATCCCTTCATCGATGATACCCGCATGCAGATCAGGCTGAAAAAGCCTCTCAAAGCCAATGGCGATTCGCTGAAGCTGAAGATAGTCTATTCATTCAGGATTCCCGAATACGGCACCGACCGCATGGGCCGGCTGAACACGCGCAACGGATGGATCTATGAGATCGCACAATGGTATCCGCGCATGTGCGTATATGATAATGTGCAGGGATGGAATACGCTTCCTTACCTGGGACAGGGAGAGTTCTATCTCGATTACGGCAATTTCGATTATACCATCACCACCAGCGCCAAGGAAATCGTAGTGGGTTCGGGAGAGCTGCAGAATCCTGCAGAGGTGCTGACGCCTAAGCAGATCAGCCGCCTCAAGGAAGCCGCTGCATCGGATAAAACGGTCATCATCCGCTCCGAAAGCGAGATCAACGATCCGGCATCAC
>CAYYZJ010000683.1:0-2371 GCA_964475615.1 uncultured Flavitalea sp.
TTCGTCGAAAAACAGATCAGGGCGGGAAAGAATAAGGACGAGATACTCAAACAAAAATCCATTCCCGGCGTTACGGAATGGCAGGGAGATGGCATTGAACGCGGACTGGAAGCTGCTTATGACGAAGTAGTGAACGGCATCATCTGATCAACGCCTCCAGCACATGATAAACGATCGGACAAAAAGTTGAATTTTTCAACGTGAGCGGAATGCGTTTCACGATCACATCTTCATCCGTATAAGGAAAACGGTTGCAGTCCGACGGGCGCATTTCATAAATGCTGCAGCGGTTATCTTCTCCCAGAAAAGGGCATGGCGTTGACTTCACCACATAATCCCCGTCTTCATCGATGCGCAGATAGGTTTCAATAAAATCGCCTTCCTTCATTTTCAAATGGCGGGATATGCGTTTGATATCGGGCGTCTTGAAACGCGGGGAATAATGCTTGCAGCAGTTGGCGCATTGCAGGCAGTCGATCCTGGCAAATGCTTCTTCATGCAGGGCGGGCAATTGTTTCAACACGTTGTTTTTGTCGGCGCGCTGTAAAAAATGTTTGTATTGCTTTTGATGCTCCGCAGATCTTTTCTGCCAGTTATCGGGTAGTCCGGCCATTAAT
Source organism: uncultured Flavitalea sp. (assembly GCA_964475615.1). Lineage (GTDB taxonomy): Bacteria > Bacteroidota > Bacteroidia > Chitinophagales > Chitinophagaceae > Puia. Next base: position 618 of record CAYYZJ010000683.1, read on the forward strand.
ATTCTATTAACAACGCAAGTTAGCCGATATTGCCCGATTGCAGTATTTTTGACCTGCCATGGGCGCATTAAGAGAACAGATACTGATCCTCGTCAGCACACCCCTCTACCTCATCATCATCGGGATCGAGCTGTTGCTGAGCAATTACCGGCACCGCAAGCTTTACGGATGGAAGGATACCGTAACGAACATTTACCTGATGTTGCTCAACAGCGGCATCGACCTGCTCTTCAGGGCCGTTTACATCGGCATCCTCGCTTTTTTCTACAAACACCGCTGGTTCTCCTTCACGCATATTTTCACGTACTGGCTCATGCTGGTGCTGGCTGAAGATTTTTTATATTACTGGCTGCACCGCTTCGATCATGAGATCAGGTTGTTCTGGGCCGTGCATGTTACGCATCATTCTTCCGAGCATCTCAACTTCACGGTCGGATTCCGTTCCTCTGTTTTTCAGCCTTTATACCGGTTCATTTATTTTATTCCACTGGCGCTGGCCGGGTTCAGGCCGCTGGATATCGTGTTCATTTATTCGGCCACGCAGATCTGGGGCATTTTTGTACATACCGAACTGATCGGCAAGATGGGCTGGCTGGAATATATCCTGGTCACGCCCTCGCATCACCGCGTGCATCATGCTTCCAATCCGCGTTATCTCGACCGCAACATGGGCATGTTCCTCATTATATGGGATCAGTTGTTCGGCACCTTTCAGCCCGAACTTTCCGATGAAGCGTATCAACCCAAAAAATACGGCCTCACCAAACCCATCGGAAAGGAAACGCCGGTAAGCATCGTATTCCATGAATGGAAGGCCATCTGGCAGGATATTTCCCGGAAAGACATAGGCTGGAGGGAAAAATGGAATTATGTGTTCGGCCCGCCGGGATGGAGCCATGACGGCAGCCGCCAAACCAGCGAAGAGCTGCGGCAATCGGAAGATAATGAAGCGGTTCTCGATCTTTCGCCTGCTGTAGAGCCGGTGACTGTAAAGCGCTAGGTTATCCACAACCTGTCAGCATCTTCACCAAAGGCTTTTATTCTGGCGCTTTCGCCGTAAATTTGCGCATCTTTTTAAAGGAGGAACACAGCACTATGAACCTATTCGAACAACAGGCGAATGAATTTGCTTCACGACACATTGGCCCCAATGAATCCGAAACAGAACAGATGCTCAGGACGATTGGCGTTCGCACTCTGGATGAACTGATCGACAAAACCATTCCCGCTTCTATCCGCGACCATCAGCGTTTTCGTATCACCAATCCCGTAAGCGAATATGAATACCTCAGCGAGCTGCGGCGGTTATCGGAAGAAAACCAGATCTTCAAAACATATATCGGCAGGGGATATTATGATACCATTACGCCGTCCGTCATTCTTCGCAATGTGTTCGAAAATCCCGGCTGGTACACGCAGTACACGCCTTACCAGGCCGAAATTTCACAAGGCAGGCTGGAAAGCCTCCTGAATTTCCAGACAGCGGTTTCCGATCTTACCGGTCTTCCCCTGGCCAATGCTTCCTTGCTCGATGAAGGCACTGCAGCGGCAGAAGCCATGACCATGTTCTTTAATCAGAAGAACAAGGATCATGACCATATCAGCACTCCTAAATTCTTTGTTGATGAAACGGTGTTTGAACAAACCAAAGACATCCTGGTCACCAGGGCAAGGCCTATCGGCATCGAGCTGGTATTCGGCGATTACAGAAAAGCCAAACTGAACGCTTCCTATTCCGGCGCGCTGCTGCAATA
>CAYYZJ010000684.1:0-3738 GCA_964475615.1 uncultured Flavitalea sp.
TACACGGCAAGCACTCAGTTGGGATGAAAAGAAATATAAAGACCTGAGTAAGTCATTCCGGCAAGGCCAGGATCTGAATGACTGGCTTATTGAAAGAAGGTCTCGCATAGCCTCGGAACTTATGACAAAAAATATCAGGCATCACCACGGAAAAGGTAGAAGAATCTGAATTGTCTATCCGCAGAACAAATCTTATTAATCAAAAAATAGAAATTGAATTATGGCAGAACTTAAAAGAAGAACATTCCTGCTTAGTACAGGAAAGCAAATTAAATTATTCGGGAGCAGTATGGCTATTGGTAAATCATTGGAAATCGGTGAAGGCTACGCACCTAATATCTTTTCCTGTATTGAAGAACAACCGGAAGGTAAAACCACCCCTACTGTTTCCAATCCGCACAAATTAACTCCTGAGGAAATGATGGAACTGGCGGATTATAATATTCAATTGTGGATGGATTTAAAAGCAAACATTCGCAAATATGGGTTGAGCAATCCCAAAATATTCAACCAGGATGCAGTGCGATAAAACCCTTTCAGTATCTCAAGATTTAAACAGATTGCTATAAGGATGCTTTTCGAAGTTTTTGAAGGCGAGCGGTGTTTTTGTCGAACAAAAATTGGCTTTGGCCAAAAACACGCTCGCCTTTTGCTCCCGTTGGTCGCAAAAGGAAAGGCAGAAAACTGATAAAATGAGGACGTATGGAAACCGTGAGAACGAAAAGAAAGAAGGCAGGCAGACCGGCAAAGATTATCAAAAAGGAAGTCCGGGCCTGCGTGAGATATTCCAAAACAGAATACTTTATTATCCGGGAAAAAGCAGCCAAAGCCGGCCAGAATGCTTCAGAATATATCCGGCAGATAACCATTAACGGCCAGGTTAAAACCCGGCTGGCGGAAGAAGAAAGACAATTTGCCCGGCAGTTGATCGGCATGGCCAACAATCTGAACCAGCTTGCCAAAGCCTGCCACCAGGAAGGTTTGCTCCAGGCAATGGTATATTTTGAAAGCTACCGCAACCATCTTGATGAAATCCTGAGAAAACTAAAACCATGATCAGTAAAAACCTGCCTGCTAATTCTTTTTACCATACCTGCCGGTACATCAGCAATAAACAGGGAGCAGAAGTATTGCTGACCGAAGGAGTAAGAGGACACAGTTACAAATTGATGGCAGAAGATTTTATCCGGCAACAGCAAATGCGGCCATCTAAAAAACTGGCTTGTTTTCATGGTATTCTGAGTTTTTATCCAGGAGAAAAGCCATCCAATGAAATAATGAAAGAAATAGCTAAAAAGTACCTGGAAAATTTAGGAATTGTGAATACGCAATATGCAATAAGTAAACATACCGATAAAGCGCATTTGCACTTACATATTGTTGCCAATATGGTAAACAATGATGGCAAATCAATCAGCGATAGTTACATAGGTCTGCGGGGAAAAAAGAATGCACAACAATTAACACAGGAATATAAATTAATTCCAGCGCTGGAAAAGAACCTGAAATTAACCCACCTGGAAAATCTTAGTGAGACCGAAGCTAACAAGTATAAAATCTATATGGCTATTGCTGAAAACCTTCAGCATTGCCGGAATATACAGGAATTAGAAAAGCGACTATTGAAGGCAGGTATCGAAACCCAATACAAGTATAAGGGACAGACACAGGAAAAACAGGGCATAAGTTTCAAGATCGGAAGCTTTTGTTTTAAAGGAAGCCAGGTAGATAGGAAGTATTCTTTTGCTGGATTGGAGAAATCCTTTGCACTGAAGCAAGAACAGGAATTGGAGCAGGAAAATATAGAAATGCAAGCCAACATGCAAAAAATCAGTCGCCAGAAACAGTCCGTCGTAGTTAATAATGCCGATACAGAACAGGGATTTACCGGGAAAGGTCTTGCAGAAAATATCACAAAAGAAATGGAGAAGGCCGCTGAAATATTATTGAAAACGGAACAAACTAATGAAGAACTACCTTATGAATTACTGCCAAAGTATCGCCGGAGAAAAAAGCAAAAGATCGGGCGATAATTATCTTCTAATTTTCAAAGACTATAATTATGAACGAGGTGTTAATGGAAACAGTGATTGCAAAGATCGAAATGCAGGAGAAGAAAATCCTGGAAATGCAAGAGAAGCTCAAAAGCCAACCGGAGCTTATAGAAATAATTAGCCAGTTTAAATCTACGATAGAAGGGTTAAAAACTATGTTTAAAGGCATTACTTTTCTTAATGAGGAAATGCGGGAACTATCTACTAACCTGGCTATCACAAATACCTTACTTAAAAAGCCGGTTAAGCAAAAGGTAATACATCATCATTACATGAATAAAGCAATGTGGGCTGTTGCCATACTGTTTAATGTGGTAATTATACTTGGTGTATTCTTATCCAATGCCAGGGATCAGATCAGCGAAAACCGGGAAAGCGATATTAAATACCGGCATATCAAACTGCGTAATGACAAAAACCTGCGCAACATTCTACAGCAAACAGACAGCCTGTACTTTGCTGATCCTGCACAAATGCAGGAAGATGTAATCCGTGAAGAGGAACGCAGAAAAGAGCAAGCGGAATTAATCCGGCAAGCTGAAGAAAAAGAAAACGAAGCCAAGCGACTTAAAGAAAAAGCAAAGAATAATTGATCTTATCCGGAATTAGTATAGCCTACGATACCGAATAGGAGAGAATCCAACTGTATATATTCTTCCGGCATTGTAGATAGTTCGAAGGATTAGAACCTATATTGCGTATATCCTTATTTATGCTGGAGGCATGTATCATTAAGAAGCATAAATATTGTGTTTTAGTATCTTAAAGATACAGGAAAATGTATATAAAGTCATTAAAGATTATAATTTATACATCATATTTCTAATTCCTATTATAAATCGCTGTTTTTTCGTTAGTTAGTCATGTAATCGATAAAATGTCTAAGCCAAAGCGAAGATTTAATAGGATTAAGATCGTGTTATTGGAAAATGAAAAAACCAATTTATGGTTGGCTGATCAATTGGATGTCAGCCGAACGACCGTTTCTAAATGGTGCACTAATGACAACCAGCCAACGGTTGAAACTCTGTTTAAGATAGCCGCAGTTCTTGATGTAGAGGTTTGCGAACTACTTGTAACAAGAACAAAAAAGTAAGAAGACTTACGTTATAGAATTGGTGATTATCTATTCCAAAAATTGAAAAACGAAAAATTAACAAGAAAAGAAATCATTGATGCTCGACTGCTGCAAGCCGGATGGAATGTTGCCGACCGGACTCAGGTAGTGGAAGAGTTTGACATAATTGTTGATGCTAGTCTTGTTCAAGAAGCTTTAACTCCATACGCTGGCCATCAATTCAGTGATTATGTTTTGTTAGGTAAAGATGGTAAAGCATTGGCAGTGGTTGAAGCTAAAAAGACCTCCGTTGATGCGGCCATAGGCCGAGAACAGGCAAAACAATACTGCTATAACCTTCAAAAGCAACACAACTGTAATCTTCCATTTTGTTTTTACACGAATGGTCACGACATCTTTTTTTGGGATTTGGAAAATTACCCTCCCCGGAAAGTTTATGGGTTCCCTACGAGAGAAGATTTAGAGAGATACTCATACCTGCGTAAAAATAGAAAACCATTGGCCAGTGAATTAATCAATACAAGAATTGCTGGTCGTGACTATCAAATTCAATCTATCCGATCCGTAATGGAAGCCATTGAGAATAGAAAAAGAAAATTTCTATTG
>CAYYZJ010000685.1:0-1521 GCA_964475615.1 uncultured Flavitalea sp.
AACCCTATCTGCGCGATGAGAAATGGGTTCGCCCCTGGGCCATTCCAGGCACTCCCGGCCTCGAGCATCGCATCGGCGGAATAGAAAAGCAGAATATTACCGGCAACGTAAGCTATGACCCCGAAAACCACCAGCTCATGGTGAAGATCAGGCAGGAGAAGGTGGATAAGATCGCCGATTATATTCCCCTGCAGCAGATCGACAGCGGCCCTTCCAAAGGAAAGCTGCTGGTGCTGGGCTGGGGAAGCACGTATGGCGCCATCAAAAGCGCCGTGCTCGAACTGCAGACCGAAGGCTATGCGGTTTCGCATGCGCATTTACGTTATCTCCGCCCTTTCCCTAAAAACCTCGGCGAGATCCTGAAAAACTTTGAGCAGGTATTGATACCGGAAATCAATAACGGGCAACTTATTAAGATCATCCGCGACCAATATCTCGTCAATGCCAAAGGATACAACAAGATCATGGGCATTCCCATCACCAAAACGGAGATGGTGATGAAGATGCGGGAGCTGCTGGGATCGAACAACTAATGCCGGTCATTCCTGTGTCAGCTCCTGGCAGAGCTTCTCTATATCGGCCGCAGCCTTATTAATAAAGTTAAACTGATCGGCAATGGGCTTGAGCGCCCCCAGTTTTTTTCGGGTAGGGCTTTCCGTTATGCCTTTGTCCAGCTCGGCCTTGCGTTCTTCCAGCAGGGAATTGATCTCATCATTCAGTCTTCTCAGATCTTCCTTATTGATCGACGATTCGCTTTCGCGCGGCCGGCCGTTCAAAATGGCCCAGGCATTGTTCAGCCGGATGCGGGTTGCGTGTATATGGGGCAAATACTTATCCCGGCTGAAGCCCTGCGGCGTTCTTTGTGCATGATACGATAAAGTGGCAATATGCGAAGTAAGCATGTGGTTGGTTACTACAAACTGATGCAGCAGGCGGATATTTCTTTGCTTGCTTCTCGGCTCGGACAGCATCCTGTTGAATGCATCCGAAAGATTGGCCAGGGCTACAAAAGCTTCTTTGCGCGAAAGCTTGTATTGCGTAACGCTGATCCTCCCGGAAAAAAATTCCGCCACATCCAGGAAATACCGCGTATTGCGGTCGATCACCGCTATCATATAGGTTTTGAACTGCTCGTTTTCCCAAACAGGCGAGATAACGATAGCGGCCAGAAAAGCGATCGCGGAACCAATAACGGTATCGATGAGGCGATCCTTGATGACGGTACTGAAATTATGCGGCGCCAGCAGATAGAACAAAAGCAATACATACGGTGTCATCAGTATCACAAAGATCAGGTAGCGCGTTCGCATGAAGCTGTAAGCCGCCACCATGAAAATGGTCATGCATATAAATACCGCATCTTTTCCCCGGATAAAATACAGGAGGATCAGTCCTATGGCCACACCAACGATGGTTCCCAGCAGGCGCTGGTAATTCCTTTTCCTGGTCAGTCCGTAAGCCGGCTTCAGGATCACGATAATGGTGAGCAAAGTCCAGTAGCTGTGGCCGAAAGGAAAGAAT
>CAYYZJ010000686.1:0-1679 GCA_964475615.1 uncultured Flavitalea sp.
ACGCCGAACGGGCTGATGCCGAACTTGCAGTATTTTTTTTCTTCCTTGATGGCCCGGCTCAGCATTACGATGATGGAATCCACATTGCTCCTGCGCCAGTCGCCCCTGCTCATGCCGTTACCGTATTTCTTGTAAGAAACATCGTCGGGAAATTCCCGGCCGGCAATGCGGTAAGGATAGAAATAATCGTCGAAATGAATGGCATCGATATCATAACGGCTTACCAGGTCGCGCACCACCTGCGTTACATATTGCTGCACTTCCTTGTTCCCTGGATCGAAATATTTTGTTTCTCCGTAATTCAGGAACCAGTCGGGATGAATGCGGGTGATATGCGTAGGCGAGACGGACGACTGCCATATCCTGAACACCGCGCGATAAGGATTGCACCAGGCATGAAATTCCATTCCGCGCTTATGTGTTTCCTCGATCATGAACTGCAGGGGATCGTAATAGGAAGCCGGGGGATGGCCCTGCTTTCCCGTAAGCCATTCGCTCCAGGGCTCGTATGGAGAAGGATAGAATGCATCGGCAGCCGGGCGAACCTGCACCACAACAGCGTTTATGCCATTCCGTTGGTGCATGTCCAGTTGACGGATGAATTCGGCTTTCTGGCTTTCGGTATTGTAATTTCCCTTGGAAGGCCAGTCGATATTATCGACCGTTGCGATCCAGGCTGCGCGGAATTCATACTTGGGCTGGGCCGAACCCCTAAGAGTATGAACTATGAAATAAAAAATGTAAAGTGCCGGCAGGACGAAGCGCTTCATGTCGTTTTTGCGTGCGGTTTGGATTATGCTGAATTGCGAATTTTATCGAGCAGTTGATTCAATACCTGTGCATCTTCCTCGTCGAGGTTTTTAAAAACCGCATCCATCTCGTCATTGCAGGCGTCGAGCTTTTCCAGCAGCTTCTGTCCTTTTTCGGTAATGATCACATCCACCAGCCGGCGGTCTGCCTTGCAGGTGTTTTTCTTTACCAGTCCTTTTTTCACCAGCCTGTCCACAATGCGGCTCGTATCGCTCATCCTGTCGAGCATCCGCTGGCGGATCTGCATGGTGGATAAAGGCTGGCCTGCGCCCCTCAGTATGCGCAGGATATTGAATTGCTGCTGGGTAATATCGTACCGTTCAAAAAGCTGGTTGACCTGTTCATTCATCCAGTTAAAAGTGTAAATGAAATTGATGATCGCTTTCTGGTACTCGTTCCGGAATTTGGGCTGATTGATATCTTTTTCAATGGTCATGTTCAAGTTCAAACTGCAAAAATACTCAAATTATTGCCTTTTTAATTCTCTGCAAAGCATGAAAATGGTGAACAGGTGATGGGCTTCATGGAGCAGGAAAAATTCCGTCCATTGCGGCAGGGTCATCAGGCCGTATCTGGGGTGGTTGCCTTGCAGGCCCAGCAACCGGTCGTCCAACCCCTGTAATCTGACTATAATGACTTGCCGGTTTTCAATAACGCTTTCCCTGACCTGCTCCAGCGGGTATGTAAGGTATTCATAAAACAGCGGGTCTTTTTCTGCAACATATCTTTCAAACTGAGGTGTATTGCCGGCTAGTATCAAATCGATCCGTTTGATAAACGCAAGCTGGTAAGTGGCCAGATGCACGATATTTTCAAATATGCTCCATTTATCCGGGTTGACGCGCTGTTTTAGCTGTTCTTCACTGAAC
>CAYYZJ010000687.1:0-1614 GCA_964475615.1 uncultured Flavitalea sp.
CGAATTGACCGAGATGCCCCAGGTAATAAGAAGCAAATGTTCTGGACCTTGGGAATAGGGCGGCCAGTCCGGACAGCCTGCAAAATGCGGCCCATGGAGTAGGCTGGCCGCGCTTGGATTCTTTCAGGAACGCGCCGGAACCGTCGATCATCCTGATCCCCGCAGCCCCTGCCCCCGGCTCCGATTCCATGAAGGCCATGCATTTTTCCAGGCAGTCTTCAGCCAGTATGGTGTCCGGATTAAGGAAGAGCACATATTTTCCCACGGCCTGTAAAAGCGCCTGGTTATTGGCCTTGCCGAAACCGGCGTTTTCTTCATTCGCTATGAACTTCATCTCGGGGAACCAGGGCTGCAGGTAGGCGAGACTGTTATCCGGGGAATGATTGTCGACCACAAAGACCTCCGCTTCTCCGTTAAGGAACCGGGTCGCCTTTCTCAGTGAGCAAAGGCATTGCTCGAGAAAATATTTTACATTGTAGCTGACGATGATTACAGATAATATCACGATCCTGAACTAATAAACACGAAGTAATATTTTTTCGGGTATCCGGCAAAATATGAACCGCCAATTTGCTGATCAATCAAACTCGTTTTTTAGCTTCCCGGCTAACAAACTTATCTTTGCGCCATGTTAAAATCAACCTTGATCAGGGCTGCAGAGGCAGGCGCCAAAGTAATACAGCAATATTTTCAGGGAACGTTTAAGATATCCAATAAGGAAGGCGTTAACAACCTGGTAACGGAAGCCGACCATGCTTCTGAAAAAGCCATCTTCGACGTCATCAAAAAAGAACATCCCGATCATTTCCTGCTGAGTGAAGAGGCCGGGGAAATGGTCACCGGTTCCAGTTATAAATGGATCATCGATCCGATAGATGGCACCGTGAATTTTGCTCATGGCATTCCCATCTGCTGTGTGTCCATCGGCATTGAACAGGATGGGGAGATGGTGATGGGTGCGGTATACAATCCTTTTTTCGGGGAATTCTATTTTGCGCAAAAAGGATATGGCGCTTCATTGAACGATAAAAAGATCCATGTGAGCCGGGAAACAAAAGTGATCAATTCCTGCCTGGTAACCGGTTTTCCATATACATACATCAATCACCCCAACGGCCCGCTGGAAGTATTTTCCCGGCTCATCCGCAGCGGAGTGCCGGTACGCCGGCTGGGTTCTGCAGCCATGGATCTCTGCTGGGTAGCTTCGGGCCGGTTCGACGGATTTTATGAGCACAAGCTGCAGGCCTGGGACAGTGCCGCCGGCTTTCTTATCGTGGAAGAAGCAGGAGGAAGGGTTTCCGATTTCACGGGTAAAAAATATTCTCCTTATCAACCCAGTATCGTTGCCAGCAATGGCATTATTCATGATGAGCTGTTAAAATGGGTGAATGATGAGATAGACCTGAAACAACAATAAATGGAACAACGAACAGAAATATCTTCTCTCGGTGAGTTCGGGCTGATCGGGCACCTCACTAAAAATATCGAGTTGCGGAACCTGTCTTCGGTCGTCGGCGTGGGCGATGATGGGGCTGTGATCGATCATTTCGGGCGACAAACCGTAGTCTCCACCGACCTGTTGATAGAAGGGATCCATTTCGACCTGATGTATAC
>CAYYZJ010000688.1:0-7651 GCA_964475615.1 uncultured Flavitalea sp.
TGCCCGGTCATGGGGTGCTGTATTATGAAGCCATCCGCATTCCTTCCATGCTTTATCCCATCACCGGTAACCCGCAATTGCTCGAGGCTACGCTCCATGGATTTGCGTGGGGAGAAAAAAGCAATCTGCTTCCCATGGGATTGATCTCTTCGGAAGAATATACCGCAGGCGTTGGATCCACGCGAGGCATAGAAACCTGCGATGTGGCCGATGGCGCCTGGACGATCAACTGGCTCTACCAACTTACGGGAAAAGCAGAATACGGCGACAGGCTGGAGCGCATCTTCTTCAATGCAGGCCCCGCGCCCATCGACGAGGATTTCAAGACCATGTGCTATTATCAAAATCCCAACCGCTACAGCCAAACGCTTCCGGGCGATGAGCCTCCCGATAATCCCGGCGCTTTTAAATTCACGTCCATCGGCACCGATGTGCTTTGCTGCGTGGGCAATTGCAACCGCATTATCCCGAACTATATCATGAATATGTGGATGGCGGCAGGGCAGGGGCTCGCCGCTACCTTGTACGGGCCCAATGAGCTCAACACCAATGTTAACGGTGTTGCAGTAAGGATACGATCGAATACCAGCTATCCTTTTGAAGAAACGATCAGCATGAACATTGATCCTGCAAGGCCGGTCGCCTTCCCGCTTTACCTGCGAATACCTTCCTGGTGCAAGTCGCCGTCGATCATATTGAATAAAAAACCGGTTGCCGTTCATGCCGCCGATAATGGATTTGCATTGATTGACAGGACATGGAAGTCCGGCGACAGGCTCGAACTGCGCTTACCCATGCAGGTTAGGGTGATACAGGGAAGGGAAACGAACTATCCCGATATCAGCTATTTCAAAAGGGCCAATTGCCGCCGCATATCCAGGTCGAATGCACCGGTGCATAATCCGTACGGCAGCGTAATGTACGGGCCGCTGCTGTTCGCCTTGCCGATAGCAGCCATCAATCCCAATGAAGTGAAGCCGGGCTCATCGTTCAATTATGCATTGAATCTCGATCCGGCAAAAGCTTCGGCGGAAGTATCAGTGAAAAGAAAGAAAATGAATGCGGGCTGGCATTGGTCGATCGATGAAGCGCCGATCAGCCTGGAAGTGCCTGCCCTCCGGTTCGACTGGAAGCCGACAGAGCTTCAGCCTTTGCCTGCGCAGCCTGTTCAGCAGGGAGAGCCGACACAGATCGAGCTGATCCCTTATGGCGCAACCAAATTCAGGGTATCCATGTTCCCCGTTTCCGAACAGTCATGGAAAGAAAATTAAATGAACCGCATGAAAATCGTTTTATTATTATTTGTTGCAACGACCGGTTTCTTTCCCTGCATGGCGGAAAAAACAAACGATACATCAACCCTTATTCATACCGACCGCTGGCTGGAGATCGATCTTTATTGGTTCAATAAAGACAGCATCGATGCTTCGGTGCATGCATTCTGGCGGCGCAATGCTCCTTTTTTTGAAAACATCGACGGCTGGCGCGGCGTGATCCTGAACGTGGGATGGCTGATGGACTATGTGCTCGACTGGCGCGGCCGGCTGGAAGACCGCATCCCTTTTCCGAAAAGAATGAACCAGGAATAATGGTTTGTGGTAGAGGGCTCGCTGAACGGCACGCTGTCCGAAAAAAGAAAGCAGTATGCCGAACGCTTCGCCCATCCCGCCACACATCTGAAAAAATATTATCAGGACTGGACTTATCTCGACCTGAAAATACTCACAGAAAAACTGCGCAGCGTAGCAGAAAATGAATATGGATTCAAGGGCATCCGGATCGGCTCTTTTGTGCTGGCCTGGAAATCGATCTATGGAGGAAGCCCCTCCAACTGGTCGCAGAAGCATCCCGGCGTATACAGTCAGGTGGACAATTTTGTGGTGATGGATAATTTCAATCCCACTGCAACGCTCAGCGACGATACCACGCATTACGGCGCTTTTCCCCATGGCGTAAAAAAAGGAATGCACAGCTATGATTTTTTTGCCGCGCAATGGGGCGACCTCTCAAAAGCAACAGGCCTCGATGCACTGGTATTGCGCGATGGCGTGATCGGCCCCGGCGTATACACCAAGAAAGGCCCCTTTGGCCCCAAGGCATCCCCCGATCCGCAAAAAAACAAAGCATGGGCAGAGGCGGCTGCTGCCATGGTTAAGGCTGTAAAGCTTGCCAACCCTGCTTCGCTGGTCATCGGTTATTCAAGCGCTTTCAGTCCGGTGGCCGACTGGCGCGTAAACTGCTTCGACCTGGAGGATATCGCCGGCCAGGGTTATCTCGACGCCTATATCGACCAAACCTGGGCCGGCGCCTGGAATGAAGCGGGCATACGTGAGTGGGAGTACTGGAACAGGCCGCTTGCCGGCTGGACTTACCAGATGGCTTACATGCTTCTTCATGCAGCCATCCTGGCCAACAGCAAGGTGCACCATTATCAGCTCACCGAAACCTTCGATGCCTGGGAATCCTGGGATGTTATCCATACTGTTCCGGAACGCCTCAAATGGGGCATCTGGGCCTATTCGCATGCTGCTGTAAAAACACCAAACGGATTAAAGATGCCTGCGGGCGCCTATGTATCCTGGTGCAACCAGGGCATGCGACTGCTGCCTGAGGCGGATGTGAACATGCTCAGCCATACCTTGAACGAAGCCTACCGCGATGCAGCGCAGGTGACGGATGTGTTCGGCCCAACGGTGGTGTATAACCGAAATGCCATGGAATGGCAGCAGAACAATGACCCGGCAGGCACCATCAAGGAATGGATAGACGAATATGCCGGCACGCTCATGAAATGGTCTTTACCGGTCTTTTCCGTAACCAGGCTGGAATATTTATCTTCCATAAAAACCGATCTGCCCATCCTGCAAACACCGGTTCATCTGGGCGATGCCGAAAGCAGACATATCGAAACATGGATCAAGGCAGGCAAGCCGCTGGCCATTGTAGGAAGCCCCGCAGGAGGCATCGACCCGCAGATTGCAGCGCTGGCGGGCTTTTCAAGCGACGATGGCAAGCCCGGTGCATTCACGGAATATGCTTCGCTTCCCGGAAAAAATGCTGCAGTATTCCCCATCACCCAATTGTTCAGCAGGAATGTGCTGAAGAACGGAGCAAAGCCGGTTTACCAGGTATTGAATGATCTTCCGGCAACCGCTAAAACCGAGCTCAGGCTGGTACTGGAAAGCAATGAAAAAAAGAATGAGTTCGATTATGGCGATTGGGTGAATGCAAAGCTCATTCCTTCCGACCGCTCGCAGCCCGCTGTTCCGCTTACTGCATTAAAGCCGCTTGCCTTTGTGCAGAACTGGGCTGTTCCGCAGATCAACAAGAGTGTGGCCTGCGGGCCTTTGCGCATTGCGGGCCAAACCTATCAGCAGGGTATCGGCGCGCATGCCATAAGCGAGCTGGTATATGCGCTGCCTCCGGGCAAGTACAGCGGGTTTGAATCGGAGGTTGGAGTGGATGATCAGTCGGATGGAAAAGGCCGTCTGAAATTTCGCATATACGCCAACGATAGTTTGTTATATGAAAGTGATGCCGCGAGCAATGTTCCTGCCAAAACGGTTTCGGTAAATATTCCCAAGGCGGCAAGGGCGGATCGGGAGATTGTAGCCAGTCCGGCCCTGGTTGTGAATAACTCATCGGGCAGGAAGCTGCTTTGCTGGGATCCTCCGGTGATCAACACAGAACCTCAATTCCCATTGATTAACCTGATCGGCGGATCGGCAATTCCTTACCTGATGGTAGATAGCATTCTCATGTCCTGGCTGCAGAACAGCAGCAGTCCGTTTGCAGGCAGGTTCAGTCACGATCAGCCCATCAGCATCGGCGCCTGGCAGCTCAGCGACGGTTCCTACAGCATCCTGGCGGGCCAGCTCGAAGAAGGATTGCAGTTTTGTGAAGACCGGATACCGCCGCTTTCATTGACCCTTCCGCAGTCCTGGAATTTAGGAAAAAACAGCAGGGTATACGATATTTGGAAAGACAAAACGCTGAAGCCTGCCGGCAACAGGCTGACCATCGGCCTGGGCCGGGCAGATTGCACGGTAATCGCTATAAACCCGAATCACTGAATACATGAGTATCGCCATCAATCATAAGAGCAAGGTTCCGCTCCATGCGCAGGTGGAGGAATTGCTGCGCGAGCTGATCGCTTCGCCGGAATATCAGAAAGGCGCTTTTCTGCCGCGCGAAGTGGAGCTGGCCAACCGCCTCGGCGTATCGCGCAATACCATCAGGCAGGCTACCAATAAGCTGGAGTATGAAGGATTGCTGATCAGGAAAAAAGGAGTGGGCACCAAGGTAGCGCCGCCTCAACTGCTGTCTACCTCGCTGAGCAACTGGCATAGCTTTACCAAAGAGATGCAGAGCAGGGGCATCAATGTGATCAACCTCAGTCTCGACCTGGAGAAAGTAAAAGCAAATGAAAAGATGGCTTCTTTCTTCAATATCAAGCCGGGCACAACGATCATCAGGTTGTCCAAGCTGAAAGGAGTTGATAAAAGCCCGATCGTTTTTTTTGAAAGCTTTTTCCATCCGCGCATAGAGCTGACGCATGAGGATGACCTGGGCAAGCCGCTCTATCAATTGCTGGAAGAGAAATACGGCATTGTAGTAGAGCGCTCGAACGAAAATATCAGCGCGCGCATGGCAGGCAACCAGGCCAAAAGGCTGCAGGTGAAAAAGCAGGATCCTATTTTATTCAGGGAGCGGTTCGTGTATGATCCGGGGGGAAGACCCATTGAATACAGTCTCGGTTACTACCGCTCCGACAAATTTGTGTATTCGATAGAGATCAAGAGTAGTTGATGATTGAGGGGATTTTTCTATAATTTCAGTAAACCCCACCATTCTAACGTGAGCTCGATGCCATACCATGATGAAAAAGAGCTGCTCCGGCAGATTGCCCAGGGCAATGAGAAAGCATTCAATGCGCTTTTCGAAAAGCATTGGGATCATCTGTACAATTATATGATGCGGCTCACCAAGTCGCATGAAGCGGCGGAAGAGATCGTGGTGGATATTTTCCTCAAGCTCTGGATGGGCCGCGAGCTTTTGCCCGACATCCGCAATATGGATGCTTTTCTCTTCAGGGTAGCGCACAATAAGGCCATGAATTTTTTCAAACTAACGGCGCGCAATAACCGCGTTCAAAAGATCATTCTCGAATCCATCCGGCAAACCGGCGCCCCTGCCGCCGACCAGCGCCTGCTCGACCTCGAAGCAGAGCAGGCCCTGCAGGAGGCCATCGACCAGCTTCCCTTGCAGCGCCGGCTGGTATTCACCCTTCACCGCATGCAGGGGCTCAGCAATGATGAAATTGCAGAAAGGCTGAACCTGTCCAGGCAAACCGTCAAAAACACGCTCGTAGACGCCCGGCGCTCGTTGAGGGAGTGGTTGAGGCATTTGAGATTTAGTTGAGAATGTGGAAATGTGAGGAATGTGGAAATGTGAAAAATGTGAGGAATGTGGAAATGCGAAGAATAGCTTATTTAGCCGTTAAAGGCAACTCTAATTTCCACATTTCCACATTTCCACATTCTTCATTAGTACACCCCCCCTTTTTTGTTGTCATCTCCATATAACTGATTGTTATGCCGGATAACCAGCGCCTGGACGAACTGTTTGATAAATACTGGTACGGAGCTATTTCCGACGAGGAGTTCAGGAATTTCTGGCAACTGATCAATGAAGATGCAGAAGGCATGGTCAGCAAAAAGCTGGAAGCCTTGTGGAATGAGCATGACCCTGCATTCAATCCCGCTGCAAAGGCCGATAGGCAAAAGATCATTGCCCGCATCCTTGAAAAAGGAAGGGAAAGGGAGGCTGTATTCGGAAGGATCCATCACCGCAAAACCTGGCCCCGCTATGCTGCAGCAGCCACGCTGATCCTGATCGTTGCATGCAGTTATTTTTTCTTTTCCGGCCAGCCCAGAACAACCATCACCTCCATAAAACCCCAGCAGGCAGTCAACCACAAGCCTGCCGCCTATACCCGTAACATCAGTCTGCCCGACGGCAGCATCGTCGTACTGCAGGCAGGAAGCACGCTCGACTATCCTGCCCGCTTTTCAGGCAATACCCGTGAAGTGAGCCTGAACGGGGAAGCCTATTTCGATATCAAGCACGACGCAGACCGGCCTTTCATCATCCATACCGATAAAATAAAGACCACGGTGCTGGGCACGGCATTCGACATCAGGGCCGACGGCAAGAAGGTAACGGTATCGGTTACACGGGGAAAAGTAAAAGTGGAAAATGAAAAAAAGCTGCTTGCCGTGCTGGCGCCCAATCAGCAAATAACATACAATATTCCGGCTGCATTAACCGAACAGCAAACGGTGAATGCACAGCAGATCGTAATGGACTGGACAAAACAGTATATGGTTTTTGAAGGCGTTTCTTTTGCTTCCATTGCCGGAACGCTCAACAAGCGCTATGGTGTAAACATTGAATTCAAAAATCCCGACCTGAAGCAATGCATGATCGTCGCCTCCTTCAGCGGAACGGAAACGCTCGACAAAGTGCTGGAAGTGCTCTGCACCATACGCAATGTAACCTATGACGTAAAGGAAGGACAGCGGATCGAGATCGACGGAAAAGGGTGCGAATGATGTAATAGGTAATATTTAATATTCAAGATTGAACGAAATATCAAATCTAAATCTTAAATATTACATCTTAAATAACCAAACACAGGCTGCCATGCAAAAATCAAATTCATCATGAACATCCGCGGAATTCATAAAAATCCGGGAAATCCGTGATAAAGAACCCCTCTGCACTGGAAAGCTAAAGGGGTTCGGTTGAACACGATTTTATCATATTAAACCATTTGCAATTTATGCAAAAAAAAACTGTCTTGGGTAAAACGCCCGTCCTGGGCTTTTTACTAAGGCCTTTGCTGCAATTAAACGTATCATTCATTATGAAGGCCAATGCGTGCTTCGTTCTTTGCATCACGCTGTCTGCCCAGTTCCTGGCAGCCAGTCCGGGCAAGGGGCAAGGCCTGGGTGAAAAAATGATCACCCTGGAACTGCGCGATGAATCGCTTCGCAGTGCACTCAATATTATCGGTAAACTGTCGGGCTTCCGTATGGCTTATCCGCTGGAGCAGGTTTCCCGCTATAAGCATATCAATCTTTCGCGCGATCAGCGTCCGGTGGAGTTAACGCTTTCATTGGTGCTGGCAGGCACCAATCTCGATTTCAAGCAGAATGACAATACCATCCTCATCTTTCAAAAACCGCCGGTTCAAACTTCCGGCGATGCATCCGACAGCAACCTCATTGCCAGATCAGCCGACAGGATCATCAGGGGAAGAATAACGGATGATAAAGGAGGCCCTGTTGCAGGCGCTTCTATTCTCGTTAAACATACCAAGCTCGGCACTTCCACCGATTCGGACGGACGTTTTGAGCTCAGCATTCCCGCTGATGCTACCGTGCTGGTGATAAGCAGCATCGGCTTTGCGCAGCAGGAGGTCGATATCAAAAACAAAAATGATATCAGCATCACCCTGCAGCGGCAGGACAGGGACAATCTGAACGATGTAGTGGTAGTAGGCTATGGCACGGCCCGCAAAAAAGACCTGACCGGTGCAGTGACCAGGGTAACGGAAAAAGATTTCAACCAGGGATTCATCAGCAAT
>CAYYZJ010000689.1:0-1867 GCA_964475615.1 uncultured Flavitalea sp.
TCCAGGAATTTCTTGCAGGAACAGAACAACAGCAGAACGGGAATGATATATTTAATGGCTTTCATGATAAATAGTTTGATGGTTAAAACTGTACAGATAAGCCCAGGCTCCAGGTACGCGGGCGCGGGTAAGCAAAGAAATCCAGGTTCTGCGAAAATGAACCGTTGGAACCATAGGAAGAGAAGAACGTGTCTACTTCCGGATCATACCCCGTATACTTGGTGATGATGAACAGGTTCTGCACATTGGCATAGATATGCGCCTTGATCACCCTCCATTTTCGTATAACCGATGCCGGTAGATCGTACCCGAGCTCGAATTTTTGTCCCCGTATAAAAGACCCGTTTTCCACCCACCAGGTATCGAAATGAGAATCCTGCGCGAACTTGTAATTCCGTACCTGCGATATCATGGTATTCTGATGATCGGGCGTCCAGGCATCCAGTACGGTGGCGAGGCTGTTGGCAATGGTCTGCCTGTCTTCCGTTGAATGCTTGAAATTGGCTGCCGTATTCACGCCCTGCACAAAGCGGATATCGAAATTGAAATCCCAGTTCTTGTATTTGATATCGCTGGAAAAAGTACCCGTCCATTTCGGATAGGCGCGACCGATAATGCTGTAGTAATTACTTCCGTCGGGATTGTAGATGTATTTGCGGTCGCCCGGCTTGAGGCTGTGCTTGGCCGCTTCATCGGCTTCTTTATCGCTGTAAGTTCCCAGGCGCGTCATTCCATAAAAAGAGCCGATCGGTTCTCCCACGCGGATAACATAGTTCTGACCCAGGAAATTCGGGCCGGGAAAAATATCGGCATTGCCCTGGTTCAGCTTGAGCACTTTGTTTTTGTTGGAAGCAAAAACAAAGTCGGTGCTCCAGGTGAAATTGGCGGTTTTGATATTAACGGTATTCAACAATGCTTCAATGCCGGCATTCCTCACCGATCCCACATTCCGGTATACGTTCGCATTGCTGTATCCGGTCGACCAGGGTATTGGCGCCTGCAGCAGCAGGTCTTTGGTGGTGCGGTTATAATAATCCACTTCAAAAGCGATGCGGCTGTTGAACAATGCAGCTTCCAGTCCTATATCGAGCTGCTGCGATTTTTCCCATTTCAGATCGGGATTGCCGATATAGCTGGGAAGAAAAGTGGTGGTGCTGGCTCCTCCGAGCACGGTGGTGCTGGGCTGTATCTGTGCAAGGGACTGGGCCTGGCCGATTTCCTGGTTGCCGGAATAGCCGAAGCTGGCACGCAGCTTCAGGTTGTTGACGAACTGGTAATCCTTCATGAAATCTTCCTCCGAAATGCGCCAGGCTGCGCCGATGGAAGGAAAGAATGCATATTTATTGTTCTTTCCGAATTTGGAAGAACCGTCATAGCGGCCGGTAGCCGTGATGAGGTATTTGCCGTCGATATCATAATTCACCCTGGCATAGTAGGAGTTCATCGACCATTTATCATCCTGCGATTCATTGGCGCTGCGCACGGAACCGGCCTGCTGGTAATGCCATTGCAGGATATCGTCGGTGAAATTCTGCGTTTCCGACCTCACCCTTTCATAGCTCGATTCCAGCCAGGATGCTCCCAACAGCACGGTCAGCTTCTGCCGGTCGTTTATTTTTTTATTCCAGGTGAGATAGTTTTCCGTTTGCCAGTAGTAGTTATTATAATCGTTGATGTTCGCTACGCCGCCCTGATCCTGCGAAAGATGAGGCAGATCGGTGGAAGAATAAAAATTGCTTTTGTATGCGCTGAGGTTGTATCCGAAATCGGATTTGAAATCAAGCTCCGGGGTGATGTGGAACTGAACATACACATCGCCCAGCATTTGCATGTTGTTGTTGATGGTATAACGGTCATTCGCCGTATG
>CAYYZJ010000690.1:0-4089 GCA_964475615.1 uncultured Flavitalea sp.
GCAATAAGATTATTATTTGCATAAGAGAAGAAAAGTAAATCCCTGAAAGCATAGCATCCGCCATCGTAGGAAATTCTAAATGTGTACGGTATGCCACCTGAGCCCAACGGCAATTGAAAATACAGAGAACTTGAATAGTATAGGCCAGTTGAATAACCCCAGGTTAATGGTTGAGCTGATCCGGGTGCCAAAGCAACTGTTTTTCCTGTCATATCTCCCATATTTACATAAACCATGCATCCCTGGTGTACAAATACAGGAGAAGAATTGCTATACACTGGTCCATTTTGGACTGGATGAGAAACACCGTTGAATACGCAAGCATCCTGATGGTAAGAATATGACTGGCTGACAGATGTAGTATTGTCGTTTTGAATTGTTTTTGTAGGTGTAAAGGTTCTTGTTCCACATCCAATATTACTTATTAGAGCGCTCAATGTTGCTGTAACATTGTAATAATGTTGATTGGTTATTCTTCCCTGATTAGTGGAAGGCGTATTTTGTTGTACGGTCAAAGTTCCGCCCCCGTTTGTAGACCAATTTACACTTGCTCCAGCAGGAAGATTAGTGATACTGTAGTCAGCGCTATTACAAATAATTGTAGGCCCAGCAATTGACAAGAGATTTGGGCTTACATTTCGCGGACCTAAAGCCGAAACATTTGTTGTATTCGTAGTTGTTATACCTGTATTAAAGGGATCAAGCCAAAATCGTAACGCGCCGGTAGTTTGGTTGTTACCAGGCCAGGAAAAATCAATTCTTCCGAATTCCCCCCTTCTTTGACCGCAATCGTCTCCATTGGTAATTTGATTCCCGTGAAGCTGGCCAACTATTCTGTGGCTCATATTATAAAGGGGAGCACCTGATGAGCCTGGTTCTACTGTACCAACATCGAAAATATCAAGCCAGTGGTTATTTGTACCACCCCAAGAGCTTGTTGTTGAATTATCGTTGTCTCGACTAAATTTCATCACATCGCCTCTTGGATGATGAAGACAGACGCTTCCATTAACGGCAAGCGGAGCCCTGTCCCATCCGGAATAAAATAGACCTGAATTTGCAGCTGGCGTTTGTGTTAATTCAACTAAGGCAAAATCTGAACTGGTGAGATTGGCCCTTAATGTACATCCATTGAACTGTATATCTTCGCGGCCATTTTGGGTAGGTATGCAAACCGGGCTCCAATATTGGAATTGAAAAACCCAGTTAGACACATTGGCATCCAGACAGTGATTAGCTGTAAGCAAATACGGGATGTTTGTTCCGCAGGCGTTCATAATAAGGCTTCCTGTGCAAAGCAGTGATTGATTTGAAACTATTAGAGCAATGGAATTCCTTTCGTTATCCCAGCCGCCTTCGCAAAGAACATTCTCTTCGCAAGGGGCTGATGCGCCTGGATGTCCAAAATATTCACCGCCAAAATCCTTAAATCCAAATCCTACATTATCCATTTTGAGAGCAACTAAGTTTTGTTCGCTTGAGGGTAATTTCAGGGAAATAGTTACTTTGCTTCCCTGGTACACTCTTGTTGCCCAAATTTTATTTTGATTGTTTTCTTTAGCAGTAATGCTATCAGTCAATTCGTATGGTGTATAAATGCTTAAAATGGAGTTTGGTGATAATTCAAAGGTGCCAAACCGGAACGAAATATTTAGTGCATCTTTGGCATTAATTGTCAGTATATAGGTTACAAAGGATCCGTCGTCAACAATTTTTGAACTTTTTAAAATGTCTAAATCAATAGGGATTGGAACAGCAAACCTATTTGAATACTCCTGTGAGATACTATCTTTTTGATTCCGTAATCTATAAAATTCGTCAGTAGGTTTTAGTAAAACTTCGGGAATGTCAGTGATTTTTGTTTTAATCAATGCAGTTGGGATTCCATTAGAAAATATTTTCGTTTTCACCTGTGCGGTTGCTGCAAAAAAGGCAAAAGAAAATACGATAGCCACTAAGGCATGTAAAATTTTCACTTTCATGGTTGTTAGTTTTAATGTAAGAGATAGGAACACGTAAAACCAACACCTATTCCCCTCAGCCATTTGGTTCTAGCATTGGATTCTTCTCCAAAAGTCTTGTCTGTCTCCCAAATATCGAATACAGGCAACATCAGTGAAGGGCCAAATTGAATATTATTAAGTTTAACTACAGGGTTTACAATTGTCAAGGCAGTTGTACCAAAATATTTTTTAGTTCCTTTTTTATAGTTTTGGCTGCCGTTATCAGGATTGAATATTAAATGATAATATTGAGAGAAAGAAAGATAATTACATAAATTTATACTTGCATTAATTTGGAAAAATTTACTTTGAATAAACTTTTTTTCTATCCCTACATTTGCTAAGATACAATTGTACCAATATTTGTCTGTATAAAAAAGAATATAAAGTGGGCTGGGATAGTTAATATCTCTGGAATTGGTTTTCCCAAAAGTGTTATTTTCTCTTTTTATATCATCGAATGTATACCTGTAGTAACCTATTGCCGGCCTAAAAAATAATGATTTTGATATGGGGATTTTATATGCAAGGCTCACCCCAAAACTTTTTCCTTTAAGCTTTAAATAATCTGTGCTTGCCCTTCCCATATAATTATAAGAGATTTGAGGGTAGTTATCAAATCTGACAAAGGGGCTTATTTCTATTTCACCATATTTTTTTTGTGAAAAGACGAAATTTGAAGCAAGAAGCAGGGAGAAGAGAATAGGTGATTTCATGGCAAGAAATATTAAGTTTTGAATAAAAGTCAAATTGTGGCGGGCTTTTATCCAATGGAATATACCAGTTCTCAAATTTCATAGTGATAAGAAAGATATTCCATTAGTATGGAACTTGCAATACCACTTTCCGATTACATAAAAACACTTAGTCAGTTTATCCAAATAATACTATTCGTATTATTCTCATTGGACTTTTATTTGAATGTTATGACCATTAGTTTTCAAAGATCGTTGCATTGAGTACTTAGTGACCAACTAAGTGGAAACACTTAGAAGCTGGTTCCGGATTATTTCATAATTGATCTTGTTGTTATCACTGAGCGAATCATAACGGAGATGAGCAAGCGAATCCAGCCATCGCCTGGAAAAAGCCACCGATTCAGCAAACGAATTGCTATCGGGAATGATCAGCCGGTCATAATATTTTCCATATCCGGCAAAAATGGCGCCCGGGGGATTGGTTTTCCAGTAAGCATCCAGGAACCGTTGCTGCAGGCCGTTGAATAAACTGTCTGTTTGAACAGTTGTTGATTGCTGTTTCGAGGCTTCATGACAGGAAACGACTGCCGTCCATGCAGCCAGCAATGCAGCATAGATCAGGGTTTTGGTCATTCGGTTAATTTGAACTAAAAGTAAGGAGGTTTTTTTATATGCTGCTATCGGGACTGCCGGGCCGGCCATGGTCTCCGGCCTTGTTTTTTATTATTTATCTTTGCGCGTTTTATGAAAGCGGGATTCGTAAATATCTTCGGCAGACCGAATGCAGGCAAAAGCACCCTGCTTAATGCCCTGATGGGAGAGAAGCTCGCTATTGTGTCGCCCAAAGCGCAGACCACCAGGCACCGCATCAAAGGCATTCTCACCACCGGTGATTACCAGATCATTTTTTCCGACACGCCCGGCATCATCCAGCCCGAATACAAGCTGCATGAAAAGATGATGCTGGCAGTAAAAAGTTCTTTGGAAGATGCCGATCTGGCCCTGCTGCTCATGGCGGCCCCTGATGATCCTGATGAGAACGACCGCCTGTTTTCATCGCTTCAATTAAAAGTTCCGGCCATTGTGGTCATCAACAAGATCGATGAAGTGAATGAAGACCGCAGCCGGCATCTGCATTTTTTTTTTAGCAGTAAATCCTATTGCCGGGAAACGGTTGCCATCTCGGCATTGAAGCAGATCAATATTGACTTGCTGCTGGAGCGCATCGTGCATTATCTTCCGGAGGGAGCGCCTTTTTTTGAGGGAGATGAGCTTACTGACCGGCCGGTGAAATTCTTTGTGGGAGAGCTGATCCGCGAAAAAATATATACCCTCTATGCCGAGGAGATACCTTATCATACTACCGTGCTGGTGCAGGAGTTCAAGGA
>CAYYZJ010000691.1:0-1908 GCA_964475615.1 uncultured Flavitalea sp.
GTTCACATATTTAAAACCCATGGCTCCTGCAGGTATCACAAACTGATTGGCGTGGAAGATTGTATTGGGAATAAGGTTGATAAAGGAAGTAATGAAATTGAGCGGTATATTGAACAGCGGGATATCATTCTGCGCTAGAAAGCTTCCGGTGCTGAACCAGGTAAACAGGGGCTCTGCAAAGAGGGAAAAAAAAGTATGTTCGGCATTGATTCCAGCTCCTACCCGCCTGGCGCCTATAGCGGCGCCTATGATCAGGCCTATCAGAGCAAATATGAGTATATGTCGTGTTTTCCAGGGTCTGGGCGAAAATGAAGTTTTATAGATCAGGTATCCGAGAAAAGTTTGCAGCGGCGTCAGTCTTCCCCCCGACAATAAAAGGATCAATGAGGTCATTATGGTTCCGATGATCAGCAAGGAAGACAATTTCTGCCGGCTGACCAGTTGGTAAAGCAGGAAGAAATTAAATACGATCATCAAGGTAGACAGCTTACCTCTCGGGCCTACATCATAATTGCCTGAAGACCCGATAAGCGCATTTCTTGATACATAAGTGAAAAGAAGCATAATGACCAAAAGAACGGGCCCAAGATAGGATACAGCCTGGGTAGTTACTGTAGCCGGATATAACTGAAGTGATCTTTTGTAAGGAATCAGCAGCTTGAAGAAAAAATGACCAAGATAAAATGCAGGAAGCCAGGAAAGCGTGACCAGGATATACCAATTGATCTTATCCTGGCCTATCCGTTTGAAATAATTCTGAAAAAGCTGTACGCCCGGATAATCGTTAAAGGCATTCATGGTGCCCAGAAAATAAGGCGTCCACAGATAAAATATATATCCAAATAAAAAAAGAACCTTATGGTCAATCAGATAGTATTTCCGAAAGGTATTCATTCACTGCCGGCAAATATGGGAAGAAGACAGGAAGCTTGGGTAAGTGGCTGCAAACTTAATGGAAAAATAATCTGACACTAAAATACCAGTAGCCCTGATTATTCGCTATTGGTAATATGTATGAAAATTTATCAATCTCTATTTCAGGAGGAGCTTCTGTAGATAAGAATATTGTATCGGACATTACTATAACAAGATAACTGCTTAAAACGGCTCATACGGCACCAGCATATAGGCGCCGCCGGCGCTATAGGCATTGGCATACAGTTTTCCATCGATAAAAATTCCCCAGTACGTAATCGAATCGGCGGGAGAGGCAGGCGATATGGTTATGCCGATCGCAGACCCGGGCGCACTCAGGAAAGTATAATCGAAGGAACCCTGAAAGGTTTTATTGCTTTGAAAAACATGGTTGGAATCGAGATAATTCAAAACAAAATTGCTGCCCTTTACAGAATAGATAACCTGTTTCGGAGGATAGGTTTTTGTCGGCTGATCGTGATTTTTTTTACAGGATAACATTCCCATAAGCAACCCGGTCAATAAAACCGGCAAACGCATTTTTACAATCATAGGCTCACTCTTTCATTTAGTTTCGGCTCTTGAATGAATTGTTTTGGGTACTAACATATATCACAGGACAGCGAGCCCGGCAAAGGTATACCAATCCGCCTTGCTTAATATAACCCAAATATTAATTCTGAAACCGAAATAGTATTGCAATGATCATGCCCTGCAAGCTGCGGCTGTTTGTTAACTTATCTTTAAGTTAGCGCTGCCCTCCTGCTTTTGCCTCACCGATGCCGTACATTGAAATATCCCTAACGACCGGTTATGCAGACAGCCAGTTCATTGCCTCATTTACGTTGGCAGCGGTTTTGGAAATTATGTAAATTCCTTGAAAAAAATATCAGATATGTATACCTGGCGCATGCTATTTACATGGTAGCCATTACCGCTCTGGTAACTCCTCCATTCCAGGTGCCTGATGAGCCCAACCATTTCTGCAGGGCC
>CAYYZJ010000692.1:0-5804 GCA_964475615.1 uncultured Flavitalea sp.
CCCTGAACTAAGGAGGCAACCGGTGTTAATGATAAAATGGGAGTGGCGATGACAGCGGGAGCCGGCCCCGAGACCTGCGACCATGCCCATGATGAAATAGTGCCGTCAGGGTCTGTGGATTTGGTTCCGTCGAGGATCGCCGAATTAACGGGCAGGGTAATGATTTGTTTAACGCCGGCATTGGCAACAGGCGGTTTATTGGCGGGCGGAGGCTGCGTTGAGGCAAGGCTGGTGTCGCCGTTCCTCAGCATCCATTGATAAACGTTCATGGTTATATACGATCCTGTTCCCAGGCTTACCACGTTTGTATTGGAGGCTGTCCAGTTGGTCTGGGCCGGGTTCCAGAAATTTTCGAAGCAGCAATGACCGCCGCTGCCGAAATCAGTTACTATGCGTGTGGCCGAACCGGGAACCGCATCATTCATGGCCTTGGTATAAGTTTGCATATCGCGGCCTCCGTCATTGATCTGATCGAACCCAAGCAACTTACCGCCAAGCTGTGCATAACCAACCATATTGGAAGGATAGGCCGGCGTAGCAGCATATATATTACCAGGCTTTACACTCTCCGGTACACAAACGCTTTTCACCATGCGACCATAAGTATAATCGCCGGCAGTAGGAATATAGCTGACAAAAGTGGAAGAATACCAGCCACCGGCGCTCGGGCCGGTGAAATGAAGGGCATTTCTTTTTATCTTAAACCTGCTTAGGATAACATCGATCCTTTGCTTTACGGCAGGTGGAAGCTGTGCCTGGTTTGGCGGCTGTAACGAAATGTAAATAGGATAATGTACACCGTTGCCTAAGGATACACCTCCGTCCCAGCCATTCAGAAGCCAGTAATGCGGGCCATAAATCCTCAATTTCGTAACATCAGTGCCAATCTCTCCTGCACCGGGAAAGAAAATGATGCATTCACTGCTGTCTGTTTTGGACGGATCATAGGTTATCCGGGCATTCCACCCGAGAATGGTGGTATCATAGGTCACTCGCTGGGCCCATGCCCCAAGGGTTAGTATACTCAGTAAAAGTGTAAAAGTAGTTTTCATAGCTATTGGTTTTTGATATCGACCGGGTTGGTAAGGATTTCTAGTGTGCCATATTGAATAATTAAAGCTTGATGCTTTTAAATGGCAGCCATGAATAATAACCACGATTGATATCTATGTATCAAATACGCAGAAAAACAATCTTCGATAAGTCCGGAAATGATCAGGATAAACGGTTTTATCAAAAGGATAATCCTGAGGAAGGATAGCAAGATGGGTTTCAGAAAAGAAATGGTTGGGTTTCATTGGATGTTGAATTTTAGCTTCATACAGGCAATATATCAATCACCTGTATAAGGTTTGGATTATTGGACACGAAGACACAGCAATTTTCGTACCATCCTTGAGATTTCAGGGAGGGTATTTATCATATTATTTATTCGTTAATATAAGTTCTCCCCATATTGCAGGGATAGCCATAATTATATACATTTGAGCGATATATATGGATTTTTTAACCGGAATATGGTATAGCGTTTTTCTATTTATTCAATTAACCCTTGCGCTTTATTTACTGATTCCTTTTATATTGCTCCTGCTTTATTGCCTCGTTAATCTATTTCGGATCAAATCTCCCTTCGACCGCAAACCGGTGTTAACAGATAAAGATTTTGAATTCGGCATCATTATTACAGCTCACCAGGAAACGGAATTCATTCTTCCGCTGGTGGATTCCCTCCTGAAACAGCATTATAAACGCTTCTACGCTTATGTTGTTGCGGATGATTGCGCCACTGAATCATTGCAATTCGGGGACGACCGGATCATTATTCTGAAGCCGGAGCCGGCTCTGCACTCTAAGATCAGATCCATTCATTATGCATTGGATCATTTCATCAAAAAACATGACGCCGTTATTATTTTCGATTCAGACAACCTCGTTCATCCCGATTTCCTTTCTGTAATGAACAGCCATTTCAGGAAAGGGTACAAAGTAGTGCAGGCCGATTTCAAGCCCAAGAACATCGATTCGAATTATGCGAGGATGGATGCCATTGGGGATATGTTCAATTTTTTCATTGAGCGCGAAGCAAGGATGAGGCTTGGCCTTTCTTCAGCGATATGGGGTTCGGGAATTGCTTTCGATTACGATCTTTACAAGGGGATCAAGTATAAAGATATGCTCGGAGGGGTCGACAAAAAGCTGCAATCCCATTTTGTACAGCAGGTTGACAGAATTGCTTTTGCTCCGCAGGCTATTTTATTTGATGAAAAAATTGCTTCCGCAAAATCGCTCGAAAATCAGCGGACGCGATGGATCCATTCTTATTTCAAGTATTTTAAAGATAGTTTCCAGGTATTTAGAAAAGGTATTACAGGTCTCAATTTCAACCTTGCTTATTTCGGGTTCGTTCTGATGCGCCCGCCTCTTTTCATTGTTCTGGGATGTTCATTCCTGGTTACTGTAGCGGATTATTTTATTGATCTCCGCTTGTTCTATATCTGGCTGGGTATCTGGGCTTCCTTTTTATTTTCCTTTGTTGCCATTGTTGCCATCAAAGGAAAAGACATCCGGTTTATCAAGACTATTTTCCTGATCCCTCTATTTGTATTCAGGCAAGTTATGGCTTTATTTAAAATGGGCAAGGCCAAACGGTCTTTTATGAAAACACAGCATACCAAGCTTGTTTACATCGACGATTTGGTTCATTGATGATAAGCGATATTATTTTGAAAGCGGCACATTGGAGCCGAATTTTTTGCGGAGCGCCTGGAATGGCTTTTCGACCCAGTAATATGAAATAAGCGAAAGCGCCAGGGCCGCCGGGATTACAAATAAATACCAGTTAAGACTTCTTTCCCGGAATAACAAATTGCCTGTATTAAAGGCCACCCAATGGAACAAGTACAGGGAGTAGCTTAGTTTGCCGATATATACCATAAGCCGGTTATCGACCAGATCGTGCACCCATCCCTGTTTCTGTGCAAACGAGAATGAAGGCACTGCAAAAAATAAACCGATGCCATACAGTGAATATGCAAATGTGGAAGAAAAGAATATATTGGTGGTTGCGAGCGTAACGGCAAGCAGCAATACGCTCGAATAAAATACCATTTTACTGTTCAGCAGGTTAATATACCAGCGGCTTTCATAACGGAAAAGAAACAATGCCGACACGCAGCCATATAGAATGGAATCGCCTCTTCCATGCGTTGTAAAATAATTAACGATCCGGTACCTCTCCTCCGGCAGTATAGTTGTGGTGAACAGCCTCAAAGCTAAAAAGGCCACCAGGAGCGCGCAAAGCGTATTCAGGAATTTTCTTCCTTTTGGAAAGAGGAATGAAAACAGCAGCGGAAAAAAAAGATAAAAATGCTCTTCAACCGAAAGAGACCAGAGAATATTGGAGACCATCAGGTATTTTTCAGGCGCCGGCGGTTTGAAATAAGCGATATAATAATTGGTAAAATAAAAAAGTCCCGATAAAATATCAGGGAGGATTATGCGAAAACCGAAGCCCACCAATATCAGGCAGGTTGTGGCGATCATGAAGATAAGAGCGGGATAGAGCCTGAAAAATCTGCGGATATAAAAGCTCTTCAAGTCGATGGCGTTATGTTTATAGTATTCATAGATCAGGAGCTTGGTAATGAGGAAACCGCTGACGAAAAAGAAAACGGTTACGCCGAAGCGGGCAAAGTAAATTTTAAGCACGTTTAAATGCCCGGCAACTACAAGGAGGATAGAATAACCCCTCAGGCCGTCGAGATAGGATACATATCGGTTATCGGGCTTCATTTAAACGGGATGATTTTGAATTACAGTATATTTTTTCTTCATCTTCAGGAATCTCTTTTCAAATAATTCATAAGAAAGCCCTGCCAGCAATACAACAACCACGGTTACAAACAGCGGATACCATATCTCATAATTGAGAAAGCCGTTCGGAACGAATTTTTTAAAAACAGCTATGCTTATTTGCGCAACGCTGGGATGGAGAATATATATGCCATACGAATATGTGCCGCATCGCTTCAGGAGTTTGGTTTCGAGGTTAAAAAGAAAATTTCCCGAAACCGCTGCCATGATGATGAAAGCATATAAAATCGCCGGAACCATATCCAGCAAATAATTGTTCACAAAGGGGGGCATGACGATAAACTGAAAACAAACGGCCAGTGCAAGCAGGATAACGATGGCCTGAAGAACTTTGTTTTGTGTATACCGGCTCACACGCGGATGCAGATCATTCCTGAAAAGCAGGTAGGCGCCCATGGCACCTATTCCAAAATGGCCAAACCGGCATAAGGGAAAAATGTACACGGGGTTCATGTGCCCGTGTATTATTTTATGTTCGGCCAGTAAATGCATGACAACGGAAGAAACGATGCCGGTGGCAATAAATGCTGAAATCAGGGTGAACATTTTTCGATGGCCCCATTTTACAGCCCAGGGCCATATTGCATAAAATTGCTCCTCCACACAAACCGACCAGAGCACTTCAATGATACCCCTGTTGTATGCTCCGAAGAGCAATTGAAAATTGATGGTAAACGTGAACAGGTAGATGAGGTTGGTAATTATCGGCGAATGACTTTTAACGCCCAGGTAACCAAGGATGAAATCGATAGTGCAGATGATCAATATCCCGAATGCAAAATAAAGCGGCCAGATTCGAAGGATGCGTCTTACATAAAATTTTTTTATGTCGATGGAATATTTTGTTTTTTGCTCGGTCAGCAAAAGATAGGTAATGAGAAAGCCGCTCAGAACAAAAAATAAAGTCACTCCATAACGGCCAAGATCTGATATGCGTGCTTTGAAAATATTGGAATAGGCCGGAACGGCATAGGTTTTATAATCCGATACATGCTGAAGGATAACCATAAAGGCAGCGATAAAACGCAGGCCGTCCAAGTTTTTGAAATAAACTTTCATCAATACAGGTGCGGGGAAGGGTTCATAATATTTTTACTGTGCGGCATCTGCAAGTTGGGTTTCCTGATTGGGTATTATGGATTTTCGGTTTGCAATCTGATCTTCCAGTCGCATAAAGATCTCCGACAACTGTTCCGCTCTTGCCTCCCAGGAGTTCCCTGCCGCTGTACGTTGCCGTTGATGTCTTTTGCTTTCATTATCCGTCGTTATTTCCCGGGTAACCGCATTAAGGAATGCCTGTTTTGTTCCGGCAATGCTGATGATGTTTTCAAAATCGGCGAGGTGTCCGAAATCCGTTGATACAACGGGAATGCCGGCAGCCAGGTATTCATTTATTTTCAGCGGATAGATGTTTTTGGTAAACTGGTTTTTAACAAAAGGGATAATACCCACCGAAAACGTTTGCAATATTCCGGGTAATTCCTGCACTTTTTTAGGGCCGCTGAAACGGACATTAGCATATTTCCGCAATAAAGCCTCTCCCTTTCTGTCCACAATCCTTCCCACGAATTCAAACTGCATCTGTGGCAGACCCCGGATCAATTCTTCCAGCAGCTCATAATCCAACCGATCATCAATACTGCCTATATAACCGATCACCCGCTTGTTCGGGTCGGCGCCAGGTGTAAAGCCTTTGCTGAACAGGTTGTAATTAACGGCATTCTTTACCAGGTAACATGATGCGTTATAGCTGCGCTTGGCTTCCAGCAGGCCCTGTGAGGTAACAATCACAGCATCTGCCATACGCATGAATGCCTTTTCCAGCCTGCTGCCATGTTTTTTAAGCCATACGGCTGCTTCTATTTCATCGTAACAATGATAAACAAGAAGTGATTCATTGAATTTTCTTCCGCAGGTAACCCCCAGCGCAG
>CAYYZJ010000693.1:0-7719 GCA_964475615.1 uncultured Flavitalea sp.
TGGGAGGCTCGGCCACGGTTGACGGCGGCACAGGCATACTGCAGGCTTCAGGAATTAAATTTCTGAACAGCAGCAGACAGCCCATAAGATCCCTGCCCGCAAAGCTTTCCGACCTGGCAACCGTCGATTTATCCGGATTGGATCAAAGATTATTGCATTGCGAGATTGTCGTGCTCTGCGATGTGGACAATCCTCTTTTAGGAAAGCAGGGCGCTGCCAGAATATTCGGCCCTCAGAAAGGCGCAAGTGAAAATGATATCGTTACTCTGGAGGCCGGGTTAGCCAGATTGCATAAGGTAGTAAAGAACGAAACAGGCCGCGAAATGTCCGGAGTAAAATACGGCGGAACTGCAGGCGGCGCCGCCGCCGGACTTTGGGCGCTGCTGAATGCAAAGCTTGTGAACGGAATAGATTATTTTCTGGAGCTGACCCGTTTTGAGCAGTCGCTGGAACATGCCGATATCCTGATCACGGGCGAAGGAAGCATAGACGAACAAACCCTTCAGGGCAAAGGGCCTTACGGCGTTGCGCTGAAAGCCATTGAAAAAAACAAACCGGTGATCGGACTTGCAGGAAGGCTGCCCGTTGCCCCCTCTCCTGAATTGAGCCGGGTATTCGATGCATTGATCGCCATCGGAAACGAGCCGATGGATCTGACGTCGGCACTGGCATTAACGCCGCACAATCTCAGGAGAACCGGTACGTTGATCGGCAATATGCTGCAGATAAATAATACCATTTTCAATCAGTCCGAATATAAATCCTAATGCAGCCTGATTTATTACAGGCAGACTTCTTTAACTCTTATTCAGAAAAAAATCAAAGCTGTCGGCCCTTAATCCCACCCGCATCGATTCGAGGGCGATCACTTCTTTCGGCGCTATATTTCCCAGATTGGCATTGCAGCCCAGCAGTTTGATAAAGTATAGCTGCTGCGCTTTTTCAGGCGCTTCCCAGATGATCTTTTCTGCAGGTATCTTCGTCAGTATCTCTTCTACCAAACCTTCCCTCACTTCGCCCGAATTGCGGTATAATCCTTCGTTGCCGGATTCCTTGGCTTCGGCAATGACGTATTCGGAACCTGCATCCAGCTCGGCCTGCATCAATTCTATCCATTTATACGGCGGCGTGATCTTTACCCTGTCCTTATCCTTTGAACCGATCTCGCTCACCACTTTTCCTCTTGCGGCAAGCATGCGTATATAATCGCATTTTTCCTGGTGGGAGATGTTTATGGCTCCGTCTGAGATTTCCGCGAACCGGATATCGAAATCATCGAGCAGACGGATATAATCCCTGAACTGGTTCCTGATCACAAAAGCCTCGAACAGCAGTCCTCCAAAAAAAACAGGGATATTATGCGATTGGTAGATCTTCAATTTTTCTTCCAGCAAGGGAGTGACCAATGCTGTTCCGAATGCCAGCTTTATGATATCTATATGAGGAGCTGCGACCGATAAAAGATTTTCTGTTTCCGTTATGCCCAGCCCTTTGTCGCTAACCATCGTTATGCCATTGCTGCGGGGCCTTTGCGTGCGCGGCGGAATCTGGGAAAGATTGAAGTTCATAATCACAATACTGTTGAGTACAAAGGTACGATAAACGGATTAACGTGTGGCCGCATGTCATGCCTGTCAATCAAACTGCCCGGTGTACAATTCGTAATACCTTCCCCTGAGCTTCAGCAAAGCTTCATGATTGCCGCGCTCGATGATCTCGCCGTTTTCCAGCACGAGAATCTCGTCGGCATTGCGCACGGTAGACAGCCGGTGCGCGATCACAAAGCTGGTTCTTCCCTGCATCAGTTGATCCATTCCTTTCTGTATGATCTGTTCTGTTCGCGTATCGATGGAGCTGGTGGCTTCATCCAGTACCAGCACCGAAGGCCTGGCTACGGTTGCCCTTGCAATATTCAGCAACTGCCGCTGCCCCTGGCTCAGGTTGCCGCCGTCATTCTCCAGTACGGTCTGGTATCCTTTGGGCAGCCTTGTTATAAACGAATGGGCGCCGGCCAGCCTGGCTGCTTCGATCACTTCTTCGTCCGTTGCCTCCAATCGGCCGTAGCGGATATTCTCCATAACCGTTGCCGTGAAGAGATGGGTGTCCTGCAGCACCATGGCCAGCAGCCGGCGGAGGCTGCTTCTTTTTATTTTTTTGATGTCGGTTCCGTCGATGCTGATCCGGCCGGACTGGATATCGTAAAACCGCGGCAATAGATTCATGATCGTTGTTTTGCCTGCACCGGTCGATCCCACCAGTGCGATCTTCCGCCCTGCTTTTGCCCGGATCGAAATATTTTTCAGCACGGTCTTATCTGCAACATATCCAAAGCTCACGTTCTCGAAACATACTTCTCCTTTGATATTGGTCAGTTCAACAGCATCGGGTTCATCGGGTATTTCCGGCGTTTCATCCAGTATCTGGAATATCCGCTCGGCCCCTGCCAGTGCGGCCTGCAGGCTGTTGTACTGGCTGGATATTTCATTGACCGGCCTTCCGAACTGACGGGAATATTGCATGAAAGCGGCCAGGCCGCCGAGATCGAGCCCTTTCAATACGGCCAGCAATCCCCCAACTGCCGCAGTCAGTGCAAAATTGATGGTGTTCAGGTTCTGGATAACCGGCATCATCACTCCCGAATACAGTTGCGCTTTTGTAGCTTTATCCTGCAACTCGTTATTGAGCTGTTCAAATTGTTGCAAGGCTGCGTCTTCATAGCAAAATACTTTCACCACTTTCTGCCCGGTGATCATTTCCTCCACGTATCCGTTCATAACGCCAATGGCTACCTGCTGTGAAGAGAAGAATGTTTTGCTTTTACGGATGATCAGGGAAGCTACCCAAAGCATCAGCGGAACGATAACGAGGGTAACCAGGGTAAGCAAGGGACTTATATAGATCATTAAAACAAAAATGCCGCTGAGGGTAATGGTGCTCGTGAACAACTGCATCACGCTGCTGTTAAGCGAATCGCTTATATTATCCACGTCGTTGGTAAAGCGGCTCATCAGCTCGCCGTGACTGTTGCTGTCGAAGAATTTTACCGGCAGCAACTGCAGTTTGCCGAAGAGCTCGGAGCGGATGGCGGCAACAGTTTTTTGCGCCACGGCGATCATCAGCCTGTTTTGCGCTATAGCAGCCGCGGCGCCTGCCAGGTAAATGCCCAACAATAGGATGACCATGGAGATCAGTCCCGGTATATTATGCAGAATGATATAACGGTTGATAATCGGCCGAAGCAGATAAGCGCCCGTCAGGGTGGCGCCGGTATTGATGAGCAGCAGCAGGGCGATCAGCATCAGTCGCCAGGGCTGCCGGCCCAGGTAATGCCATAGCCTGAGCATGACCTGCCTGGCGTTTCTGGGTTTTTCAACTGAAATGATTCCGCGCCTGCCCGGCAATCCGGCAGGAGTAAGTTTCGTGCCTGCTCTGTTGGTATCGTTCATACTGTTGCTGTGCCTGTTTCCGTCAATTGCTGCGAATGATAAATTTCCTGATAAACCGGACTGCTTTCCATCAATTCATCATGGTTGCCGGAGGCAATGATTTCGCCGTTATCCAGTAAAATAATTCTGTCTGCCGATTGCACCGAGCTGATGCGCTGGGCTATGACGAACAGCGTGGTGCCATGCAGGCTGCGGCGGAATGCCTGCCTGATCTTTGCTTCCGTGGCCGTGTCTACTGCGCTCGTGCTGTCGTCCAGGATCAGGATGGCAGGCTTTCGCAGGATGGCCCGCGCAATGCAAAGGCGCTGTTTCTGTCCGCCGGAAATATTTACGCCGCCCTGTCCCAGCACGGTTTCATACCGGTCGGGGAACGACATGATGAAATCGTGGGCCTGCGCTTCCCTGGCTGCTTCCATGATCTCCTCGTCGGAGGCCTGCCGGTTCCCCCATTTCAGGTTTTCTTTGATGGTGCCGCTGAACAATTCATTCTGCTGAAGTACGAGGCTGATACCGGTCCGGAGATTTTGCAGCGTATACTCACGCACATCGGCGTCATCAACGAGTATGCTGCCTGTTGTGACCTCATACATCCTGGGTATCAGCTCCACCAGCGTGGTCTTGGAAGATCCGGTAGCGCCGATAACGGCAATGGTCTGTCCGGGAAGCGCCGTAAAGCTGATGTCTTTCAGCACATATTCATCACTGTTAGTATGGTATTTAAAGCAAACATTCCTGAATTCTACCTTTCCCCTGCTCACGTGCAGGTCTTTTTCTTTTGCTCCTGGCAGGTCGGTAATATCCGCCTGCGTGTTCAATACTTCCAGTATGCGTTCTGACGATGCGCCTGCCCTGGAAAACGTCATAATGGTCATGGAAAGCATCATCAGCGACATCAGTATCTGGGTGATGTAGGTGATGAACGACATGAGCTGCCCTACTTTGAAAGCGCCCGTCATGATCTTATTCCCGCCGAACCAGACAATGGCGACAATGGAACAGTTCATCACCAGTTGCATCAGCGGCAGGATCAGCACTACCATGCCCGATGCCTTTACAGACATTTCGCGGAGCTCGTTATTGGAAACACCGAATTTGCCGATCTCGAACTTCTCCCTGACAAAAGATTTCACCACGCGCACATTGACCAGGTTTTCCTGGATCACGAGATTTACCTGATCCAGCTTTTGCTGCATTCTTTCAAAGAAAGGAAGGCCATGGCGCAGGATGAAATAGATGCTGACGGACAATACCGGAATGGCCACCGCAATGATCAATGCCAGCTCCGCATTGATGCGTATAGCGATCACCGTTGCAAACACCAGCATCAGCGGGGCGCGGATCAGCAGCCGGAGCGACATCATGATCACCTGCTGCAGGATATTGACGTCGTTGGTAAGGCGGGTAACCAGCGAGGCGGAGCTGAACCGGTCTAAATTGGAAAAGGAAAATTCCTGGATTTTAGCAAACATGCCGGCCCTCAGTTCCGCGGAAAAGCCGACCGAAGCATGAGAGGAAAAATAGATATTCCCGATATTGGCTGCGATGGCCACCAGCGAAAGGCCCATCATGATGCCGCCTGTTTGGAAAATATAGTTCAGGTCTTTCTGCCTTACTCCCAGGTCAACGATCTTCGACATCAGTTCGGGCTGCACGATCTCGCAGACGGCGTCGATGATGACCAGTGCAGGCGCCAGCAACAATGCTTTTTTGTATTTCCTGAAAAACGGGAAGTATTTTTTCATACTTTATGAAATGAATCAGCGCCGGAATTAAAATTAAGCCATATTTCCTGTTGCCGGTGTCCGGGTTCGTTGCAATGATTTTAATTTTCTTAAATAAAAAAGCAGTGAAAAAGAAATCATTTCCATTAGCCAGGGTTTATGGTCTGCTCGAAACAGGCCCGGTCGTTATTGTTACTACCAGCCGTGGCGGCAAAAATAACGTGATGACGATGTCGTGGCATACCATGCTCGAGTTTGAGCCTCCGCTGATAGGCTGCGTTATCAGCAACCGCAATTATACTTTCAATATCCTGAGATATACCCGGGAATGCGTCATTGCTATCCCTACGGTGAAACTGGCAGCAAAAACAGTGCGGGTGGGAAACAGTTCGGGAAGAAACATGGATAAGTTTAGCGCATTTGAGCTTACTCCTGTGCCTGCATCCCTGGTCAAAGCGCCTCTCATTGCCGAATGCTATATTAACCTGGAATGTAAAGTCGTTGACACAAGCCTGGTGCGAAAATATAATTTCTTCGTGCTTGAAGTGGTCAAAGCATGGATCGACCCGGCGGTAAAAAACCCGAAAACAATTCATCATAAAGGAAGAGGAGTATTTATGGTAGCCGGGAAGACGATCCAGTTTGCATCTAAAATGAAATGAACAAAGCACCGGAATTCATTCCAGCAGATCAGCCTTGAATGCAGGCGCCTGCCGTTTATGTGAAGCCTGCTCATAAGCATAAGCCATCGCAATGAGCCCGGGCTCTGTATAGGCGGTTGCAAAAAAAGATAACCCTGCAGGCAGCCCGTAAGCCAATCCCATCGGCACAGTAATATGCGGAAAACCGGCCATGGCAGCAGGTGTTGAGAAATACGGGCCTCCGCTGTCATAATCGCCGTTGACCAGGTCGATGCATTCGGCCAGGTCATTGGTGATGCCGGACAATGCATCCAACTGATACCTGGTCATCAGGTCGGTAATGATCTTCCGCGAGCTGAGCGTTTTGGCCAGTGCATCCCTGTACTCCTGGCTGCTGAGATCGCCCTTATCATTGCTTTTGATCAGGATGTCCTGCTTGAAATAAGGCATCGCACTGGCCTCATTGGCTTTATTGAAAGCAATGACATCGCCCAACGAATGGATCTTTGTATTGGCGCCGGACAGATACCTGTTCAGCCCATCCTTAAACTCATACAGCAATACCTGAAATTCCGCATGGCTGTCGGCAATGGGCTTGAGCGCTTCCTGCAGGTCTACCTGCACCACTGTCGCCCCCTGCGCTTCCAGCACTTTGACGGCTTCCTGTAAAAGCTGCGCCAACGCCGGCTTGGCATCGAAATGTGTTTTCTCGATGCCGATGCGTTTTCCCTTCAGCCCGTTTTTATCGAGGAACCTGCTATAGTCCTTACTGAACTTTCCTTCGCTTTCCCTGGTTACCGGATCGGCAGGATCGATGCCGGTGAGCGCACCCAATAAAATAGCCGCGTCTTCTACCGTGCGGGCCATGGGGCCCGGCGTATCCTGTGTTGCGGAAATGGGAATGATGCCGGTGCGGCTCAGCAGTCCTACGGTTGGTTTGATGCCAACCAATCCGTTTACAGAAGATGGGGAAACGATGGAGCCGTCTGTTTCCGTTCCGATGCTCACGGCGCATAAGCTGGCGGCAGTAGCTGCGCCAGAACCGGAGCTGGAGCCGGAAGGATTCCTGTCGAGCAGATAAGGGCATTTGGTCTGTCTGCCTCGGCTACTCCATCCGCTGGTGGAATGCTCCGAGCGGAAATTAGCCCATTCGCTGAGGTTGGTCTTGCCCAATATAACGGCACCGGACAAACGCAGTTGGCGGACGATGAATGCATCTTCCCCCGCTTTATGGCCCAGCAGGGCCAAAGAGCCGGCCGTTGTCATCATCTTGTCGCCGGTATTGATATTGTCCTTGATCAGTATGGGAATGCCATGCATCGGGCCTCGTATCTTTCCTTTTTTTCTTTCTTCATCCAGCGATGCGGCAATAGATAATGCATCCGGATTGAGCTCTATCACCGATCTCAGTGCCGGTCCCTGCTGGTCGATGGCCCTGATGCGGTCTATATACGATTGGGTGATGGATACTGAAGTGGACAGTCCTTTCCGCATGGCTTCCTGCAATTGCGCGATGGTCGCTTCTTCGAGCTGCTGCGAGGGGCCGATACCCAGTGCCGGTGATGATCCGGCAGCCAGCATGCCCAGCCCTGTCAGCGAGCCGGCATGCAGGAATTTCCTCCTGTTCATAAGCGGTGAGTTTGAGAATGTGAAAATATGAAAATGTGGAAATGTGGAAATGGAATTTGAAAATTTGAAGATTTGAAAATGTAGTTCAGGGTCAGATACATTCATTTCTCACATTTCCACATTTTCACATCTCCACATTTCCACATTTCCACATTTCCTTACCTGTTCACCATATCCCTCATAAATCCCGCTGCATACCGTTCGCCGATGTTTGGATGCTTTTTGATCACTTCATCGATCGCTTTCAGATCGTCGGCATTGAGCACGATGTCTACCGATCCT
>CAYYZJ010000694.1:0-1565 GCA_964475615.1 uncultured Flavitalea sp.
CAACATCCGCACCTACTCAGTCAAAGGCCAAAGCCGCCGCCAAAAAGCCGGCTCCCCGCGAGATCAATGGCTCCGTCGCCGTCCTGGAAGCTTTCCTGGAAGAAGGCGTAGACACGATCTTCGGCTATCCAGGCGGGGCCATCATGCCCATTTATGATGCGCTCTACGATTATCAGGATAAATTGAAGCATATCCTCGTGCGTCATGAGCAGGGCGCCGTTCATGCTGCACAGGGCTATGCCCGTTCTTCCGGCAAAACAGGAGTGGTGTTCGCCACCAGCGGGCCCGGAGCTACCAACCTCGTCACTGGTCTTGCCGATGCCATGATCGACAGCACGCCGGTAGTATGCATCACCGGACAGGTCTTTGCCCACCTGCTCGGCACCGATGCATTCCAGGAAACCGACGTGATCAATATCACCACGCCGGTCACCAAATGGAATTACCAGGTCACCGATGCTACAGAGATCCCTGCTGTGCTGGCCAAAGCATTTTATATCGCCGGCAGCGGAAGGCCCGGCCCAGTGCTGATCGACATCACCAAGAATGCGCAGATCCAGAAATTCGATTTTGAAGGATATAAAAAATGCGAGCATATCCGCAGCTATCGCCCTAAGCCCATTGTTCGCAAGGAATACATTGAACAAGCTGCTCAACTGATCAATGAAGCGGAAAAACCCTTCGTGATCTTCGGACAGGGAGTGATCCTCGGCAAAGCAGAAAATGAATTCAGGCAGTTCATCGAAAAGACGGGCATTCCCGCTGCATGGACTATCATGGGCATGAGCGCCATCCCCACCAATCATCCGCTGGCAGTAGGCATGCTGGGCATGCATGGCAATTATGGCCCGAATGTGCTTACCAATGAATGCGATGTGCTCATCGCTGTCGG
Source organism: uncultured Flavitalea sp. (assembly GCA_964475615.1). Taxonomy (GTDB): domain Bacteria; phylum Bacteroidota; class Bacteroidia; order Chitinophagales; family Chitinophagaceae; genus Puia. The sequence continues at coordinate 893 of CAYYZJ010000694.1, forward strand.
CATGCGCTTCGACGACCGGGTAACAGGAAGACTGGATAAATATGCTAAGCAGGCCAAAGTGATCCATCTCGATATAGATCCTGCAGAGATCGACAAGAATGTAAAGACAACGGTTCCGGTATGGGGCGATTGCAAGGAAACATTGCCCTTGCTCACTGAACTGGTTGAACCGAAAAAACATGAGCAATGGCTGCAAAAGTTCAGGGAATACCGGCAGCAGGAAGAAGAAGCCTGCATCAGGCCCGAGCTTCATCCCGATACCGAACAGCTCACTATGGGCGAAGTGATCAATAAGCTGAACGAGCTCACCGGCGGAAATGCCATCATCGTGACCGATGTGGGCCAGCACCAGATGGTGGCCTGCCGTTATGCAAGCTATCATCAGTCGAAAAGCAATATCACTTCCGGCGGACTGGGCACTATGGGATTTGCCCTGCCTGCAGCCATCGGCGCCAAATTCGGCGCTCCTGAAAGAACGGTAGTTGCTGTGATCGGCGACGGCGGTTTCCAGATGACGATACAAGAGCTGGGTACCATCATGCAAACAGGGATCGATGTGAAGCTGCTTATCCTGAACAACCATTTCCTGGGCATGGTGCGCCAATGGCAGCAGCTGTTCCACGATAAGCGTTATTCCTTCGTAGACATCGCCAGCCCCGATTTCGTGCAGGTG
>CAYYZJ010000695.1:0-4946 GCA_964475615.1 uncultured Flavitalea sp.
TAACGGAAAAACAACCCTTTAGCTTTCCTTTCTCACTTCCAGGATAAGTTTGCCGCGCACATGCCAGGTTTCACTTTCCCGGTGTGCCTCGGCAACCTGTTCCAAAGGATATATTTTACTGACAACAACCCGCACTTTGCCTTCATCGATCAACTGTGCAATCTGGCTTAACCAACCCTGTTTGATCTGCGTGAAAAGAAGCTCGCCTTTGGCATTCTTTTTTGCAAGCGCTTTCGTAACGTCATCGCTGAACGGGAAATCGATGTTCACGCTTACCAGGATGCCGCCTTCCTTCAATACGCTTACAGACTTTAGCCGGGCAGCGTTATCACGAAGAGGCGAAGCGTCGAGCACAACGTCTATGTCATGCAACAAATCTTCAAACTGCTGGGTTCTGTAATCGATCACTTCATCTGCACCGAGTTGTTTTAAAAAATCAAGATTGTTTGCCGAGGCAATGCCTATAACATACGCGCCTTTCCATTTTGCAAATTGAACGGCGAAACTTCCGACGCCGCCGGACGCGCCATGAATGAGAATGCGTTGCCCGGGTTCTAACTTTCCCAGCTCGAAAGCGCCCGTCCAGGCCACAAGCGCGGCCAAGGGCACACCAGCGGCCTCATTAAAACCAATGCTTTTAGGTTTTAAAGCAAATTGACCTGCTTTTGCGGCAACGTATTCGGCATAGCTTCCGTTGCCCGGAAAATTAGGGACGCCGTACACCGCATCGCCTTTCTTGAAGCCGGTTACGTTGCTGCCTGTTTCTTCTACAATGCCTGCTGCGTCCCACCCTAATGTCATGGGCAATTTTAATAAAGGCTTCAGAAAATCATTTCCGCCCTTACGAATTACCCAATCGGCAGGATTTACACCGCTTGCATATACTTTTACCAATATTTCATCTGCTGCAGGAACAGGGCGTTCTATGTCTTCTATTTTCATTACGTCGGCTCCGCCAAACTCGTTAATTCTTACTGCTTTCATCGTAACCTGTTTTTTGTTGATGCAAAGTTTTGCAACAATCAAAAAACAGGTGTAACCGAATTTGACTTTGCTGTAGCCAAAAATGAAGTCGATGGAACGAAGCCCTGAACGCTAACGGTAAAAGATGGGTTTTGTTTTGAACAATCTACCGAACGATTGCAAGTATTGCTGCCATCAATATCTGTTTCATTTTGCTTTTTTGATGATTTCCTGCTTTTATTGAAGCGTTACTTTGATGATATGGTTGATGGGCGGCAGCGTGGTAAACGCGTTCGGATTGGGAACGGGTGCAATGGGTTTGTTTTCCGCCAGCGGAGTTCCGGCAAGATTGAATTGCGTAATTCCTGCTCCCGGGAATTGATTAATTGCTGTTCCGTCATCATACAATCCAATGCTGTTTGATATATCTCCTTTTGTGGTAGGATCCACGCCGTTGCCGGTAGATGATTATTGAATTGCTCCAAAATGCTGATACCCCTGATTTATTAGGATATGGTGTGGCCATTTCCTCCACAGTAATTGAAGATTTATTAGTCTCCATTGAAAAAAAGGAAAGCAAAATTGATTTTGAAACCGTAAATTTTACGTTGGAGGGGGCTAAGTTTTCCTTAAATAAATAGGAGCAACCTATCTCCAGAGTAACCTATCCGTATAACGAGGAAAATTTTCATCCTTGGTGATGATGGTCAGATTCTCTACCAATCCTTGTGCGATAATAATGCGGTCAAACGGGTCCCGGTGATGAAATTCCAAGGTGATAACTTTCTGTAGATGCTGGAAGTTTATAGGAAGAATTTCAATATCGTTCGCGGCAAGAAAGTCGATTATATTGTCAAAATCCGATTTCAGTTCCAGCTTTTTCAAGCTGAATTTTATCGCTATTTCCCAAATACTGGCGATGCTGATATAACACTTATTATCGGTATCCTTTATCGCGTTGAGCGCCCTTTGCGGTAATGCCTGATCCCCGGAGATAAACCAAATGAAAGTGTGGGTATCCAGTAATAGCTGCATTACATATAGTCTTTAAAGTCCTCAAGGGGTTCATCAAAATCGGGTGCCATTTTGAAAAAATCCTTGGCATAACCGAACTTGCGCTCCTTCGGCTTGGTTTTAGGCTTAGCCTTCTGCTTAAGGAACTCTACAAAGTCCGATACCTCTTTTTTAAGATCGGCAGGGAGAGAAGATATTTGCGAATATAATTGTAGGTCTGTCATTAGTCAGAATTTATTTTTTCCTTTCACCGGCCTGCTTTTTCAGGCTTTCAATTTCTGCATCTTTCTCCTTCAACATACGCTCGTACAACTCGACTACCTTGTCAAGCGGATTGAACGTAGGGTTATTGTTCACGGTATATCCGGCGAACTGATTATCCGTAAACGTATTTGAAATGAAATTAATGGTAGCCTCTTCATTGAAGTTCTTGATAGCTTCAGGAGTAACCTTTAATGCCTTTGCCAATTGATCCAAAACTTTAGGGTCTATTTCTTCTTTCTGTTCCAATAGGGAAATTTTTTGCTGATTCCAGTCCTCCCCAAGTTCAATGGCAAGGGCATCCTGCTTAACGCCCAGGATTTCCCTGGTCCGCTTTAGGTTTTTTTCGTGATGTACGGGTTTGTCTGACATAAGGTTATGTATCATGTTCACAAATATAAATAATATCGATCACAAGTTAAATACAGGAATTTCATGTATTGTACAGGCTTAAAACGTTGAATACAAGTCCGATAAGTTGCAACTTACAACTGCATTTTTAACAGTCCGCTGTTTGGAGCAACCTATCGAAATTCCCAACCAACCGCCATTCAACGAAGAAGCCTGGATAAAGCTGATCTTCCTGCTCAGTGACACCCAGGACTGGCTGAATGAGCTTGTAAACGGCGCCGTCATGCAGGTGCCCATGAAGAACAGGAAACGCCTTTTACGGAAGACTTACTACCTCAACGCTTCCACCCCTGGCGCATATCCTGCAACGGCATTATTTCAAAATCCCCCGCCATCCGGACACCAGCAAATTTACCATCCCCGTCCCGGAAATCCTGTCCTATTTACGCGACATATCCAACGAACCCGGCATCCCCATTGCCGGTTCCCTGAATTTTCGGCGCACCGTGGACGTACATCGGACCATTGGTTTTGACCGGGACCAACTGCCGACCTCCCATATCACCGTCCTTACGGATTCCGGTGGCCGGATCATAACCGCGTTTCCCGGCATTCATTTCACCCTTCCGGCAGAAGATACCGCAACCTAAAAAGCATTTATATGAAACATGAGCATGATTAAAAAATAACCGATCCCTACCAAATATTTGCCGATGTAGTTTCCCATAGAAAGAACCGTCAAGGATGCCCTGAGCGCGGCCAGCTCCGGCAGAATCTATGATAAAAGAAATCCGGGCGACCTGCTGTTTAGTCTTGGGCAACTGGAATTCGTCATTAACGCCGCTTATCTCCTGAATAAGGAGAAAAAGAAAAGTCCCCTATCCATTGAAATAAACAGCGTTTTTGATCCCAACCTTTTCCGCGGTTGGCTTGGGGGCGATCTCACCGATTGGGACTATTTCCCACGTATGCTATCCCTGAAAGAATACAAAACCCGTACATCGTTTTCAAACGGTTTTTCAAATTCCAGGACTTAGCCGGGTGGAAGGCGGAGAGAGAGGGATTCGAACCCTCGGTACAGTTGCCCGCACAACGGTTTTCGAGACCGTCCCGTTCAACCACTCCGGCATCTCTCCATTCGGGGCGCTAAGATACGATTATTGCGACGGAGCCGAAGGGATAAATTTCTTCTCCGCATACCCTTTCTGCGGCACTACAAAAACAGCAGGATCTATTGGATCATGATCGATGGCAGTAGCCGTATAAACGATCGTGCCTTTACGGTACTTGTATTCATATTTCAGCACCAGCCCCGGAATGCAGGCAAACAAAGGCTCGATCTCCGAAAGCTCGGGTTTCCTGAACCGCGCGCAGTAATAAACAGTAACCGACTTGTGATCTTTCAGATTGATGATGGCTTTCCGGCAAACCTGATCCAGGATCGTTGCCGTATCGTCCAGGAACTGGCAGGTGACGCCGGAATATTTCTCATTGTACTGCTTCCACTCGGCGGCTGAAAGCGGTACGCGGTATTTATCCTTCCCCGATTCCTTTACAATAACCGCTCTTTGCCGGGACGTATCGGGGAAAAGAAAAATATCCTGTATCCACATCAGGCTGACCAGCCTGATGCGCGACTGCCTGTTCTTGATATAAACCGTTTTCACTCCTCCATTATAGGTTTCGCCGATTCCGGTATTGCTTTTTTTTGAATTAAGGGAGATGGAATAAGAAACAGTAAGGTCTTCGCTGTAGCTTTTATCAGAAGTATTGCCGGGAAGAAAAATGATCAATACGATGTACAGGAAGAAAGGCATGGCTGAAAATACTATTTAAAAATAAAATTGCCCAGGTCAACAGGATCGAGCGGGTTTTTGCCGGACTGATCGAACCGGGCTTCGTCGGCCGATTTCCATTGCTGCAACCTGGCCCTGGCCTTTCTTGCCTTCCGGCTAAGCTGGCCATTCGATTTATACTGGTACATTTTTTTCATCATCTCGCGCATGGGCCTTGAAATGATAATCGTAGCATAACGGTCAACCTGCAGTTTCAGCTCGCTCATATCATCGCCGGTTATAAAAGCAGGAAGCTCATCGTACGGGAAGGAAACCAGGCTGAACAGCAGGTCATTGTCAGATACTCCAAACCGCGATCCCATGACCTTGAAATAAGCCACTCCATTGTATTCTGCAGCGCGATTCTTTTTCGGATATTCCACCACGTTAGGAGCTTCATGGCCGGTATCCTTCTTCGGAAGAACGCTGTCGGCGATAACCACAGCAGCAGGTTTGGCCTGCCGGGGCGGCTCCTTTTGCGCAACTTCCACCGGCTTGCCGGGACGATAAACCAATACCATT
>CAYYZJ010000696.1:0-3492 GCA_964475615.1 uncultured Flavitalea sp.
CGGCGAAGCGTATGGAAGCACAACCGGAAGAAAGATCAAAACCAGCGCCAGCATGAATGCAGGAATGACCCAGCGGAAGACCTGTTGCCGCGGCCTGACCAGCCTTTCCAGGTAAACAGCGCCTAAAGCAAGCAGGGTGGGATAGATGCTTATCGCATAATAGCTCTTCCCTTTAAATACCAGCAGCAGAATAATGATCATGAAATAAATAATGCCTATCGAAACATAACGCCTGCCCTCCCGGTTAACAAGCACCCACCACAATCCGGTGAGCCATACAAAAAAGCAGGGCAGCAACATGGTAAGCTGCTCTATGAGGAAAACGATGCGGCTCCTGTGCTGCAGTTGAGTGCTCTGCAACAATTGCATGTGATGAGCCACCGGAAAATGATGATTGACCTGCCAGATCAGATTGGGCAATGCAATGACCAGCCCAAGCAGCATGGCAAAATAAAAATGCCTGCTCAGCAGCCACCTTCTCAATGAAGTGAGCAATACGGCAACGCCGAAAGCAATAATATAAAAAGCCATCGTGTATTTGCTCAGCACGCCCAGGCCAAAGCAGATGCCGATATAATATAAAAATTTTTTATCGCCGGTATGGACGAGGCGGATGAGGAACCAGGAACTCCATGTCCAGAAAAAAGTGTCGAGAAAATTAGGCTGGAATAAAATATGCAATCTTAAAAAGCCGGAGCAGAGAAAAGCAAGGCAGGCAATAAAAACGGCATAGCTGTTTCCCTTCAACTCCACCACCATCCTGCCCACCAGCACCATAGTGAGCGCTCCGAACAGCGATCCCCAAAAATAAACGCTGTAAAACGAAGTTCCGAAAAGCTGGCTGATATGTCCCAGCAAAGCAAGCATCGGAGGCATCTCGATATAACCCCAGGCCAGGTGGCGGCCGTCGGCGAGGTATAAATATTCATCGCGATGCAATTCAAACTCGTGATGGATGAACAGGAAGGGAATGGAAAACTTGATGAGGGCAAAGAGCAAAATAATGAGATTGCTTTTTTTCATTCCCGGTTGTTTGAAGAAAGATACGGATTTTCCCTGCTTTACAACAGGGACAGACCGTATTCTATTCTTGCCAGGGTTTCCTTTTTGCCAAGCAGCGCCGCTATATCGAATACGCCCGGCCCGAATTTTCCGCCTACCAGCATCACCCGCAAAGGCATCAGCACATCGCCGGGTTTTATCTGCTTTTCTGCAGCAAGCTCCTTGAATGTCTTTTCCAGTTCATCATGCATCCAGCTTTCCATTGACCGGTATTTATCGATCAGCACAGTGAAGAACTGTTTTTTCTGATCATTCCATTTGGAAAGAACGGAAGCAGTGTCGATGGTTTGAGGAGCACGGAAAAAGAAAGCAGCCTGGTCAATAAAATCCTTGAGCAATGCACAGCGGTCTTTTACCAATGCGATCACTTTAGAAAGGTATTCGTCATCACCCGGCACAATATCTCTTTCTTTGAATATTTCCTTTACTGCCGGCGCCAGGCTTTCGGCAGGCAACTGCTTTATCCATTCGTGGTTGAACCATTTGGCTTTTTCATAATCGAACCTGGCGCCTCCTTTATGCACACGGTCTATCGAAAATTTTTCCACCAGTTCATCGAGCGAAAAAATTTCCTGTCCGCTGCCGTCATTCCATCCAAGCAGGGCCAGCATATTCACGAATGCCTGGGGCAGGAAGCCCGTTTCTTTGAATCCGCGCGTGGTTTCTCCTGTCCGTGGGTCAGTCCAGTCCATGGCAAATACCGGAAAGCCGAACCGGTCTCCATCGCGTTTGCTGAGCTTGCCGTTGCCATCGGGTTTTAATATCAGGGGGAGATGCGCCCATTGCGGCATGTTCTCTTCGCCGAAAAGATATCGCCAGAGCAGGATGTGCACCGGTGCAGAAGGCAGCCATTCTTCGCCGCGGAAAGCATGGGTGATCTTCATCAGGTAATCGTCCACCACTACAGCCAGGTGATAGGTGGGCATGCCATCGGCTTTGAGCAGCACCTTGTCGTCCAGCGAAGCGGTATTGAAGCTTACTTCACCGCGGATCATATCGGTAAAGCTGATGGTTTCATTTTCCGGCATCTTGATGCGGATCACATAAGGCACGCCGTCTTCTAGCAGGCATTCCGTTTCCTCCAAAGTAAGGCTTAGTGAATTGCGCATATCCATGCGCAGGCTGTGGTCGTATTGGGGAGATGGATTGGCTTCTGTTTTATATTTCGTGCGCATGGTGTCGAGCTCTTCGGGCCTGTCGAACGCATAATAGGCTTTGTCGGCTTTTACGAGCTGCTCTGCATACCTGCGGTAAATATCTTTTCTTTCACTTTGACGGTAAGGCCCGTAAGGGCCGCCATGAACGGGACTTTCATCGGGCTCGAGGCCGCACCAGCGGAGCGTTTCAAAAATATATTCCTCTGCACCGGCAACAAACCGGGTTTGATCGGTGTCTTCTATCCTTAAAACAAAATCGCCTCCATGCTTTCTGGCAAATAAATAATTGTATAAAACCGTACGAACGCCGCCCAGGTGAAGTCCTCCCGTGGGACTGGGCGCAAATCTTACCCTTACTTTTTTATTCATCCCCCAAAGATAAAATAAATGAGCCGATGGCTTCATGGCGGAACAGCTAACCATCCTTTATGCAATAATTTGTATCTTTCAAAAAAATGAAATATCTCTTCCTGATAGGGCTCTTGTTCTGTACTGCCATTGCCTGCGCGCAAATTACCTATGCCACCGTATATGTGGATTACGACAGCGCCTGGCAATATAAAAATCTAAAGATCATTCCCATCCGCAAGAAAAAAGAAGCCCCCGACAAGCTGCCGCCCATGCTTACGCTCAGCCAGGCCATCAGGCAGGGGCTGGCTACGGTAAGCGAAAGAGGAACCGCTTCAACGGAAAATGTGCACTGGCTTCGCATCAACAATCATTCGGATAAACCGGTGCTCGTTTCTTCCGGAGAAGTCATTGCAGGAGGGCGGCAGGACAGGATCGTTGCGCGCGATACGATCCTTTCGCCTTCAGCCAAAGACCAGTATGTGCCGGTAATGTGTGTGGAAGAAAACCGGTGGAGCGAAAAGGAGAAGAAATTCGTGTACGGCAATTTTGCCAATCCGCATCTCCGCAAAGTGCTCGATGAAAGCAAGAACCAGGTATTGATCTGGAAGGAGATCAGCAACCAGCTCGGCGAAGGCAATATCAAAAATAAAACACTGGCCTATCTTTCGCGCAACCAGGAAAAAAAACTGATGCAGGCAAACGATGAGTATTTTAATTTCTTTCAGCAGAAATTCAAAAATGCCGACAGCACCATCGTGGGCTTCGTTTGCGTATCGGGCGACAAGATCATCGGCTCCGATATCTTTGAAAATACCGGCTTGTTCTATAACCAGCTCGAACCTTTACTAAAAGGATATTCGGATGAAGCCGTTTTTTTCGGCGCACCGGTTAACTTGCCCGATAAGCCTGTAAAAGAATATAT